>JAGXGG010000105.1 GCA_024636855.1 Ignavibacteriota bacterium
AGATGTGTATAAGAGACAGGTACTAGATTCAGTTTATGACAAAAGAATTAACCAAGTCACTAACCAATTGATTGGAAATAGAATTGGGATGGGTGGGCTTTGGATAGACTATATACGTTGGGGTAAAACAAGAGATTTGGCTAGATTTGGCTTATTTATAGCGGCTGGGGGTAAGTGGGGAGATGACTTCCAACTAGACCCCAAATACTATAATGAGATGATAAATACATCACAAGAAATGAATCTATCCTATGGATATCTTTGGTGGCTCAATGGTAAAGACAAATATAAACTACCTGGTCTCGATATAGTTTTCAATGGTCCATTAGTACGAACAGCACCTATGGATATGTTTGCCGCTCTTGGTAAAAATGACCAAAAAATATATGTTGTACCTTCGATGAATATGGTCGTAGTTCGAGTAGGGGATGACGCAGGGGATAATAATTTTGCGGCATCATCTTATGATACTAAACTCTGGGAAAAGATTTCTGCACTATTTACAACTTCAGGCATTGAGTACAAACCCGAAATACCAATAATAGCACCTAATCCAGCAAGTGAACAAATAGTACTCGATACTAGCGAAGAATTTGACAAAGTTAAAGTATATGATTTACAAGGTAATTTGGTGAAAGAATCTGAGTTCACTCACGTACTAAATATCTCAGATTTATCTAGCGGGAAGTATAATCTAGTTTTGGAAAAAGATGGCGATAAAGTCGATGAAGAATCATACGTGATAGTGAAGTAGCGATTTGTTAAATATGCCTATAAAATAAAAAAAGCTTCAATCCTTGTGGAATGAAGCTTTTTTAATGAGCCGCCTATCGGATTCGAACCAATGACCTGCTGATTACAAATCAGCTGCTCTACCAACTGAGCTAAGGCGGCTTAAATTTAGAATGCAAAATTAAGACTTTTTACATATACAAACCAAATTATTTTTAACTTTTCTGTGCTTTTTTTATAAATAGTTTATTTCTTCTATTATCCTGCACCATATATGGCCTATTAGGATATGACATTCTTGGATTCTTGCTGTTACATTGCTAGGTACTACCACAAAGTCATCGCACTCGGTTTTTAGCTTTCCGCCTTCGTTGCCAAGTAGCCCAATAGTCATAACACCTTTTTTCTTAGCCATATCTACAGCTCGGATTACATTTTCCGAATTGCCGCTTGTACTTATAGCTATTAGTGCATCACCTTTCTGACCGAAAGCCTCTACTCCGCGAGCAAATATATTATCGAATCCTAAATCATTGCCACCAGCTGTTAGTATAGAAGTATCAACTGTGAGTGCCATAGCTGGGATTGCTGGGCGGTTAACTTCACTTCTGAGGCGAACTACCAACTCCGCGGCTATATGCTGGCTATCGGCTGCGCTGCCACCATTACCGCAAAGCAATATTTTGTTGCCTGATTTTATAACATCTGCTAGTTTGATAGCAATGTCATAAATATCATCAGAGCAATATTGCATTAGCTTCTGCTTTGCTTCTATGCTTTGAGTGATTTCTTCTGTTATGCTATTTCTTCTTTGCATCTTTTAGACCACGGTTTATAATAGCTATTAATTGATCTCTTCCTTCTCTAGTAACTGATGAGTAGGGTAATACATCTAATACATGATTGCATTGTGATACCACTTCTCTTATTTGTTCTTCTCTTTCAACTATTGCTTTCTTAGAGAGTTTATCAGTTTTGGTCAAGACAATGACATAATTTATGCCAGCATTCTCAAGTACTTCGATTATTGCCAAATCCCTTTCCATTGGGTCATGGCGACTATCAATTAGCATAGCTACGAAAAGTAAATCTTGGCTATTTGATAGATATTCTAGGTTGAAAGCTTCCCACTTATCTCGATACTGTTTACCTTTAGTCGCAAACCCGAATCCGGGCATATCTACTAGATACCAATCCTCATCAACTAAGTAGAAGTTTATTTCTTGAGTCTTACCAGGAGTACCAGAAGTACGAGCTAAATTTTTACGGAAGACAATACTATTGATTAGCGAGGACTTTCCTACATTGGAACGTCCCGCAAATGCTATTTCAGGTAAGCCGTCATTTTGGAATTGCTCCTTAGTGACGGCACCTATTTTAAATTCGGCTTGGAAATAGTTTTTTTTCACTATTTAGTTTTTCCAGAAAGGGGAGTAACGAACATTTCAACTTTTTTAAGTGGATTGTCTCTCTCATCTCTCGGCATATTTACTATAGTATCAACTACGTCCATACCTTCAGTTACAGTCCCGAAAACTGTGTATTGGTTGTTCAAACTAGGAACATCGGCTACACAAACAAAAAACTGTGAAGTTCCACTATTTACATCGTTTCCTTTTCTTGCCATTGACAAAATACCTCTTGTATGTTTTACATCGCTGAATTCAGCAGGTACTGTTTTCTGTCCTGGTGCTCCCATTCCCCATGAGCTTTTTGGGCCTTCTTTAGAGTTTGGATCGCCGCCTTGGATTACGAATCCTGGTATACATCTGTGAAAAGCAGTGCCATCATAAGCACCCGTTTTTGCCAAATTATCAAAATTGGCTACAGTTTTAGGTGCTAAGTCTGGCCATAGAGAAATTTTAATTTTCCCAATAGATTTGCCTTCAACTTTAGCTTCTATTACATATTCTTGTGTCTTTTCTAATCTTGCGTCTTTTGCTGTTGTAGTCATAGTAAATGCTAACATCATTAGTGATAAAAATAGTGTAAGTTTTTTCATTGTTTGCTCCTTAATTTGTTAAATGAAGAAAAATAATACGATTGCTCCTAAAGCAATCCTGTAAAATATAAAAAGTTTTGTTGTGTTCTTTCTTAAAAAGTTCAGTAGAAAGGCAATTGACATATAACCACTAATTCCGGCTACTGCAGTTGCCACAAATATAGTTACGTACATATCGCTTGTAAGATACGCTGTAGCTTGGAAAAATTCCAATAATCCACTTCCTAAAATAGCAGGAATACTTAATAAAAACGAGAATCTCGCTGCCGCTTCTCTGTTAATTCCCATAAATAGGCCAGAGGTAATAGTTGTACCCGAACGCGATGCCCCAGGAATAAGAGCGAAAACTTGTCCAAATCCCATCGTCAATGTCTCTTTCCAACCGATAGTTTCCATGTTTTTTCTTTCTTTGTACATTATCTCGGCTAGCCATAAGATAAGTGCGAATACGATAAGCGATGTTCCTATAACTAATGGCTCTTTGGTAAAACTAGAACGGATAAAATCTTTGAGTGTGAGCCCGATTACTGCGATAGGGATAGACCCTACAGCTATATACCAACCTAGCTTTGAGTTCTGTGATTGTTCTTTAAATGATTTGCGTTTTGTTATGTTTTCTGTTAAAAAAGCTAGTAATATATCCTTTATGTCCTTACGGAAATACACAAAGACTGCCGCCAAAGTACCTAGCTGCACAGTTGCAATAAATGAAGTCCATTTCTCAGGACTTTGATTTCCTATTACATCCATCAACTGACCTGCTATAGTCATGTGGGCTGTGCTACTTATAGGGATAAACTCTGATAGACCTTGTACTAGTCCTATTATTATTGCTTCTATTATGCTCATTTTCTAGTCCAATATTTCCATAATCTGTTCAAATTTTTCACCTGATAAAAGCCCTTTATCAAAAGCCGTTAACGCAAGTGATTCACACATATTTTTATATATTACGGCATTGATTGATTGCCCTAGTTCTTCTATATGCTTTTTGATGGTCTCAACATCACCTCGAACAACTGGACCAGTTATAGCAGGAGTATCACTACCTAGTTGCTTAATATTATTCTGTAATGTAGTTTCTAAGATTTGAGGTAGAAACTCGGAAACGTTTATACCCGCTTCTTCAGCTATTTCCTTTGCCAAATCAATAGACAGTGCCATAAAGTTAGAGGCGGCAACTGCTGAAATATGATATAGAGCTTTTTTCTTCACTGATTCAGCTGATAGCTTTATAGCTTTTCCATTTATACTATCTATGAATTTTGATATTTCCTTGAAATCATTTTCTTCCGAATCTACGCCCCATGCGATACCATTCAAGACTCTAGCTTCATTGAAATAAAATGTCTGAAAAGGATGAGCAGCAGCTATCTTAGCACCATGTTTCACTAATTTGCTCAAGCTTTCTTTGGGTAATGTACCAGAAGTATGAAAAACTAATTTACCGTTTAGTTTTTCTGAGTACTGCTCACAAAGTTGATTTACAACATTATCTACATCACTATCTTTCACACAGATGATTATTATTTCGCCTTCGAATACAGCTCTATTCCAATCTGTCAAATTAATTGTTGGTAATCCATTTTCTAGAGCATTATTCCTGCTTTTAGCAGAATGGGCAATCAATTCAAAATCAGCGACTATATCCAATTTCTTTGCTAGGGTTATCCCTACATTACCTGCTCCAATTATAGTAACTGTCATCATAGTTTTTCTATCTCGAATCCTTCAGCTGTATCTTTTATTACAAAACCACGGTTGTTTATCTCTATTCTAAGCATATCTGCCAAATCAAAATTCTTAGCTTTCTTAGCTTCTATTCTCTTTTTAGCTAGCATTGTCACTTCTTCAGGTATATCTTCATCAGGCATTTCGAATGATAGAATTCCAAAAATTTCATTAAACTCACTGAAAAATTCGAGCATCTCATCACGAGTATTTTTACCCATAACTACTGCCGAATTTTGATTTATAAACGTGAATAATTCGCCCAATGCCTTCGGTGTATGTAAGTCATTTTTCAGATGGTCGAAGAACTTCTCACTAAATAGTGTAACATCGATATAGTCATGACCAACGTTGTTGCTAATAAGGTCATAGACATATTTCTGTAAACGCTTTCGAGATTTACTAGCTGCTTCTACATCGTCGAATGTGAAATTATACTTCGAGCGATAGTGTGCTGATAGCATAGCAAATCGTATATCTATTGGGTCTAATCCTTTTTCTATTAGATCACGCAGAGTATAGAAATTACCAGATGACTTACTCATCTTCTGACCTTCTACTTGCAAAAATTCGTTGTGGAACCAATAATTCGTTGGCTCTATACCATAACCTGCCTTCGATTGGGCTATCTCATCTTCGTGATGTGGGAATTGCAAATCGATACCACCAGTATGTATATCAAATGGTAAATCTAGTATTTCCTTTTCCATAACTGAACATTCCAAATGCCAGCCCGGACGGCCAATTAGAGCCTTTCCTTCGAATTCAAATTCCCAACTTGGTTCGCCATCTTTTTTCGCTTTCCATAATACAAAATCGCTTACTTGCTCTCTTTCATATTCGTCCGAATCTACTCTTTCTCCCGTGCGGAAATTATCAAAATCCAGATTCTTCAATTTGCCATATTTATCAGCGTCTTTCCATTTGCCTACGTTGAAGTAAACCGAGCCGCCTGACTCATAGGCAAAACCATTATCAGCGATTAAAACAATCAGTTTTTTCATTCCATCTATATAGTCAGTAGCTCGAGGAAAATCATGGAAATGATCCATTCTAAATCCTAGTAATCGTATATCATTTTGAAATTCATCTTTGTAATAACTAGTGAATTCCTTCAGATTAGCGATTATATCATTGCTTTTCGTTCCCATTTCGGGTTTCCAAGCTGAATCGTCATTTACATTCTTGATAGTTTTGTCATCTATGTCCGTTATATTCATCACCCATATTACTTTGTACCCATCAACTACTTTCAGAGTCCTTTGGAGCAAATCGGCACATAAAAACGCACGAAGATTGCCTATATGAGCGTAGTTATAGACGGTCGGACCGCAGCTATATATCTTAGCTTCACCACGTTTTATTGGCTTGAATACTTCTATTTCTTTCGAGAGGGTGTTATAAAGTTTAATCGGCATTTATTTTCTTAAATAAGTGAAATTCCACAATCCCAAATATAATTATTTTTATTGTGAAAGGGATATGAATGAGAAATTAAATAATTAAGACAAAATAAGTGTAATTAAATGAATACAAAGGGAAAGTAAAAGTTTCATTCCTATTATTCCTTGATAAATTGTTTGGTTAATACTTCATTACCAATCTCTAATCGGATGAAATATATACTAGGGGGGAGGTTAGAAACATCGTATTCTGTAGAATAATTTGCGGTATTCAACAAACCATCGTCGATTATGGATATCTGGTTTCCAACTAAATCTATTATGCTTAATTTTATGTATTCAACAGATTGATTACTTAAACTAATAGTTAATTTGTTAGTAGTAGGGTTGGGTGAGATATTTAAAAAGTTATCACTATAACTTTGGTCACTAACTGAAGTAGTTACTATATGACTAGGGAATAATAATAAGAAGCTATTAACAGATGAAATAAGAAATTCATCATTATTGGAGAAGCTTACGTTCTCCCAGCTCCAAGTATTAGAAAAATAAATCATCTCATAAGTATCAATATTATAAATCTTTATATATTTACAGCAAACCTCTACTTCTGTTATTGCCATGAATTTGCCTGAGCTATTAAATTCGATGTTAGTAGCTGGTACATAATCAGCTTCATCAAATATAATTTTGCTATAAAACTTACGTTCTATTATGTCATAGAAATTAATCTCCCCACCTCTATGATTCCAAGCAATTTTTGACCTATCATTCATTACTTGTATCTTATTAAAACCACCAAACTGCTCATTTGTGTTAGTGAATGAATAAACTGAATCAACTAGTTCTTTTGTTTTTCTACTATAGAAGTGTACGAAAAAGTGCTTTTTTCTTTCTGAAGGGTGTATTTGTTGGTATTTATCATTCTCGTCATAAATAATAGCGTATATTAATTCATCGTCATTCCCTACATATCCGTACTCATCGAGAGTTCTTTTCCATTTGTAGACTCCCTTCTCAAATGAATGGGCAAATTGAATCTGATCAATGATCTGTTTGGAGTCTATATCCCAGAAATAGATAGTATTAGAATCCTGATCAAGCTTCGCCATGAATTCATTTTTAGATTTGGCTGTTTTTATTCTATCTAGTCTAGTAGGCATTTTTTCAAATCCTTCTATTACCTCTCTCGTCTGCCAATTCAACAATTTGGGTGTACTGTCATGAGCGAATACTAAAAATTGTTCATTATAGTTGTAATCTCCAACAGTCTCGATTGGTACAGAAAATTCCTCGACTCCTTGCTGTACTTCCCAGAACTCAATCCCATTCGTCCAAGCTATTACATATTTATCATCTGGAGTAAAATCAACATCTCTTGCTCCAGCACTCATTATCCGATACCAAAGAGTGTCTATTTCCTTAGCTTTGATAGACGTACTAGCTAATACAACTAGGAGTAAGGTTAATAATAAGTTTTTCATGATACTTTTCTAATGACAGTTAATATGGTTTTTGTTTAATGTAATAAATATTCTTTAGTAAAGCAATTAACCTTAATCTAATTATTAATTATTGGTTATTTTAATTTCAAAAGCAGTCAAAAAAAAGCCACGCTATTAATATAATAGCGTGGCTTTGAATATAAAAATATGTCAGTTTACTTTACTGGACGATTATACTTATCGTTTGTATATTATCTTCTACTTTGATTATAGCAAAGTAGGTTCCACTCGCAACTTTAGTATTTGCTCCGTCTCTACCATCCCAGATAATTCTATTACTACCTATTACAGAGTATCCTTCGAACGATTTTATCTCGACTCCTTTCAGGTTAACTATACTTACTTGGTAGTTATTAACTTCATCAAAAGTCATTTCCAAAGTTATATTATTTTCACCAGGATTAGGGTATGATTTGGTACTAGTTATAGTTGGTATGCCGTCCCAAACCGAAGATTGTATAGCCTTAGCAGTTAGTGGTATTTCCAGTGTATTACTATATTCAGTAGAGATAGTTAGTGGCATTACCAGTGAATTACTAACATCAGTAGAGATAGTTAGTACTTCGTCATAGTCTTTCTCCTCAGTTGGTAAGAACGTAACCACTATCTCCCTTTTTGTATTCGGCGTTATGATTGGGTCAGTCAGAACTGTGAAGTTGAAATCACTCGAGCTAACCGCTATCTCTGTTATAGTTATATTCTTAGTAGTTGGGTTTTCTATGTCGAATTTTAGTTTTACTTCTTCATTGATTACAACACTCCCGAACGATAATGAACTTACAGTACTAGTTATTGTACGATTTTCAATACCATTTCCACGAAGTTCTACAGTCGTATTATTTTCTGAATTGCTTACGATAGTCATCTTAGCTTGATTCAATCCTACTTTGGTAGGTTTGAAATTAACAATAATGTCAATTGAAGATTCAGGTTCTATAACAACAGGTAAAGCTGGCGAAGTAATCGTAAATGCATTAGCTTCAGCACCACTTATATTGATTGCTGTAATAATAAGATTATCATCTCCACTATTAGTCATAGATACTTTGGAAGTTTCCGGGTTCAATTCACCTATTTTAACATCCCCAAAGTCAAGAACACCTATATTATTTGTAATCGCTGGACCACTATTGTTTTCTAATACTTTTATCTCTGCTTCAATTGAGTTAGCAGCTAGTTTACAAACATTTTTAGCTTCAACTGTGTATTTACCAGAATCGCTAAGAGCTACTTTACTAATACTATAAGAATTAGTATTTGCATTACTGATATTGTTGCCATTCTTTATCCATTGAAAAGCAAGATCTTGCGCATCACCAACTGGGTTCTCAGCAGTTGCCGTGAGTGTTACGCTCTCATCTACAAACGCTTCTTTGTTAGTAGGTTGAAATGCTATATTAACTGGAGCAATCGAATATGCCCATGTAGTTGTAATAATAAACAACGATATTAATAGAAAAGTTTTTTTCAAAGAGTATCCCCAATTGGTTTGTAATAAGTGGGTACTTATCCCATTTCTAAATTACGAAATTAGCTATCATATATACAATTAACTTCTATTCATAAAGTAAGGTTTCTAATATAGTGTAAACGCAACATTTACACTTAGCTATATAAAACAAAAAAAATCCCACCTGAAAACAAATGGGATTATGAATTTAATAATCTTTATGATTTAACTATTGAATAACAAATCTAAGAGTTTGGACATTATTACCAACCTTGATAATAGCAAAGTAAGTACCGCTAGCTACTTTAGAGTTAGCCATATCCCTACCGTTCCATACTATCATATTCCTACCAATGGTTGAGTATTCATTATATGCCATTTGTTCGATACCCTTCATATCAACTATACTAACTTCATACTTCTGAGCTTCATCGAAATTCAATTCTAATGAGATACTACCTTCAGTGGGATTCGGGAATGATTTGACACTGTTTATAGTAGGTATGCCATTCCAAACAGATGATAGTATTGCCTTAGCAGTTAATGGTATTTCTAGTGAGTTACCATCATCAGTTTTGATTGTTAGCACTTCATTATAATCTTTTTCAGATGTAGGGATGAACTTAACTAGTACATTTACCTTATCAGATGGAGCTAATGTAGTATTGACTAAATCTGTATAAGTAAAATCACTCGAACTAGCAGTTATCTCTGTTATAGTGATATCTTTAGTCGTCGGATTCTCTATCTCAAAGCTACTCTCAACTTCTTCATTAACTACAACGCTACCGAATGATAATGAAGCAGTACTGCTTACTATAGTACCGTTGTCATTAGCTACTCCTCTTAGCTCTAGAGTTACATTATTTAAGGAATTACTTTCGAAAGATAGTGTAGCTTGATTAACCCCAATCTTAGTTGGTTTAAAATTGATACCTAAATCAAGATTCGAATTCGGTTCTAAAGTAACAGGCATTGAAGGGGAACCAATAATAAATGAATTTGACTCGGCACCTGTTATCTTAATTGCAGTGATTATTAGATTTTCATCACCACTATTAGTAACTACTCCAACGAATGAATCTGATATAGTTTCACCAACATTTATAGTCCCGAAATCAATAGACTGTACATTAGCTGTGATCGCTGGACCACCATTATTCTCTAATACCTTAACTTCTACTTCATTAGATATGGTAGTTAGATCACAATTATTTTTAACTTCAACAGAATATTTGCCTGCATCGTCCAAAGCTACTTTACTAATATTGAACGTACTAGTATTAGCATTTGCTATGTTGTTGCCGTTTTTCTTCCATTGGTAAGTTAATTCGTTTTGCTCTCCTCCAGGATTCTCTGCAGTTACTGATAGAGTTATACTCTCATCAACAAATACTTCTTTACTAGTTGGTTGAGTTGCTATACTAGGAGCTGAATTGACAGATAATGTCACAACATCTGAGAATAATTTGGTACCACATGACCCAATTAGTTCGAGTTTATAGTCACCAATGTCAGAAGGCATTACTTCTGCTATTGTATATTCACGAGAAGTTGCTCCTGTAATCCTTGTATCATCTTTGTACCATTGGAAACCAGTTATTGAACCATCAACTTGAGCTGTGAATTTGACTTCACTTCCTTCGCATCCATTAATAGGGTTAGGTTGAGAGACAAATTTCGGTTCTTTACTAAGCACTACTTTAGCTATAGATGAAGTAATTTCATTACCACATTTATCGCTTTTAACTAGAAGGGTATAATCACCCTCATCCGAAGCTATTAAACTATTAATAACAAAATTAGAATTTGTAGCTCCAGTAATCGGCTGACCATTTTTTCTCCATTGTAGTGAAGTGAATTCACCCTCTACAACAGCACTTAAAGTAACGGAACTACCATCACACCCAGATTTACTTGATGGTTGTGTAGCTATATTTGGAGCCTGGAACACATCAAGTTTTGCTTTAGCCGAAGTTATAATAACTCCACATGAAGTAGTTATCTGACAATCATAATCACCAGCATCACCTAGTACCGCACTAGAGCGAGTATAAGTAGACTGAGTAGCTCCATTTACAGGGTTCCCATTCTTTCTCCATTGGTATTGATGACCAGAGCCAGTTACTACTACAGTCATAGCAAATGATTGCCCAGTACATGTTTCGTCGGCTATTGGCTGAGTAGTTATACTCACTTCACCTACTATGGCAAATGAACTATTGGATAAATCATTTCTAGTTGCTTTCGAAGCGTCACTTACTCGTATTTTATTTGTAGTTCCGGGAGTTATTCCATTTGGAATAGCCCAGCTAAAACTGCCAGTAGATGCTTGAGTACTAGCTGATATCACATTCCAACTTGAACCACCGTTAGTAGAGTACTCTAATTTAACATTATCAACTCCATCAGATTTCCAAGTGATATTCTGAGTTGTGCCTACACACCAGTTCTCGCCACCATTAGGTGCCGATACCGTCACACCAGCAACTGTAACTTTTTGAGTTGTGAATTTATTCCATTGATCACCAGAAGTTCCACCATTGTCATTGACCGCATTGGCTACACCTCGTATCCAATACTCACCGTGAGTAGCAGGTGCTGTCCAATCGAATGTAAAATCAAATTTACCACTATTCAAAGATTGCTCACCATCATGAGTAACTTCACCACTTTGTATTTTGGTTCCCGAGCCAGCTGCTAATGTCCCAATATTTGATCCTCCAGTTTCTGATGTTTTGACACCAACGTTCATCCCTGCTTTACTCATCGAAGAATTATCTATTGCTACAGTAAATTTAGTTGTTGAACCTGGGTCTACTGTGAATGAGCCACTTCCACTTGTTAATGTTACTTTTGTACTGCTATTTGCAGAGCCGTGACAAGTGCAGCCATCTTGGGTTTGACCAGTTTTCCCCGCACTCCAAGCTATCGCTGTATAAGTCAAACCTGAGAGCAAAAGAAGAAATATTAGTGAGTTTAATTTTACTAAATGTTGTCTATAAAAGTTCATAAAAGAATCCTATAAATTGATAAATGTATTTGGTTTAATAACAAGAAATTCATATAATAGTTACATAAACAATCAATAAAAATCAGCCACCCGATGTCAGTTATATGTATAATAGCAAAAAAAATCCCACCTGAAACAGATGGGATTATGAAAACAAATTTTGCTATTCTATTTTATCCTTGACCAAAACCAGATTGTGCCACTAAATAAAGTGAACCACCTATTCTAATTAAAGTTACTACTTGATTTTCAGAAACATAAATATAGCTCCCATTATCTAACTCTATTGTGAAGTAATCAGTACCTTCATTAACAATAGTATAAGTAGCGCCGTTTACTAAGTCGCCACTAAAGTCAGACTCATCAATGTTAATAGTAGTATCACCAACGAAAACCATAATATTAGATGTAATACCACCTAATCCAGTAAGATCACTAAACTCGTTTGACGCAAGTTTCAAAACTGATGTTACAGTCACTTGACCATCAAAAGTGGCATCTTCCTCGAATGTAGATTCACCTTCAAAAGTTGCATCTCCTTCGAATGTAGTCTCACCTTTGAAAGTAGCTGTACTATCTACTATTAAATCACCTTCAACTTTCAACTCATCTCCTATTACAACATCAGAAGGTAATTTTTCAGAGCGAGCAGTTACTTCTATTAACTCGTCTAATCTGAACTGAGCTACTAAAGTACCATTATCAAAGATATCTAGAATTACATTACTATTTACCCTAGTCGAAGCTATATCACCCCAATCAGGGTCACCTTCACCGACAACAAATGATGAATAGCCAGAACCATTCGCCGTTACAGTTGGCACAGTAATTGCGTCTATACTATCAACAGCTACAGGAGAGCCTGATGTATAGTCGTTAAGTTGAGCTGTTAAATTATCACCATCATTATTTAGTACAACAGTAACTGGAGCTAAAGAATAGCCCAGAGTAGTTGCAGCAATAAGTAGCGATATATAAATAAATAAATTTTTCATTATGACACACTTTATTAAATTATTATTATATATATCTTTCCAAAACTACTTTATTTCCCTCAAAATTAAAATTAATTAAAATTACTATTTGTGTAATTTTAAAGCAATATTAGGCTTTACTTTGCCTGAGTACACATAAATCATTGTAAATAATATAATAATGTTTATCTGTAATATTAATTGCTATTAATATTTGTTTTGTGTTTTTAATAAAATAGTATTTATTTCTATAAAATAAAAAATCCGAATACTATGATCAGCATTCGGATTTCTTTATTTTTTTATCTTTATTCTTAATATTAGAAACTAATTTCAGTACCTATGAATAATCCATCATTCATCTCTTGACGGATGAATTGGTAATCACGTACGTAATTTCTTGTATATCCAATTACAATTGGGAAATTAGTCATACCACCTAATGTAGTAGATAGACCAGCTTCCATTTTGTACGATGGATTACTTCCTAGGAATAGTTGTCCGTTGATGAAAGTATCGAAGTATCCATTTGCTAGCAAGTTAGTAAATGTTGGTGTATATTCTATACCACCTCCAACGAATACAGGGTTTCTCAAATCTGGATTAGAGTTTTGGTCATACCAAGAAAGCCCAGCCGAGATGATACCTCTAACGTCAGTAGTAAAGTAATTAGTTAAGAAACTAACGTCAAACTGTCCTGAATTCAGATTGTTAGATGTAGCTTTAGTTCGAATTATTGTTAAGTAGTCTCTAGTATATGTTAGTCCATTAGTTGTAATTGATTTCCCTTCAAGGAAAATGCTATTATTAGTTTGAAGACCAGTTTTTCTAGAAGTAATTATATTTGATTCCCAAGCTGAGACTAATTCTCTTTTCGTATTTGGAATCGAAGTAATATTCTCATCAATATTTGTATTGATGCTTACGTTATCGATTTGTTTTGTAGCAATATCACTATTGTTCGAAGCCAAATCAATGCTATTATTAGTATTATTCGAGCTAGTATTCATAATGTTATTAGATCTTGTATCTATATTAGTATTACTAGGTGAAATAGCTGGAGTTGAACTCGCGGTATTAGCTAAATCAGCTTCAACTTCTAGATCCATCGGCTCTTCTTCAATAATTATATTGTTATTATTTGCTTTTTCATACGAACTAACTATTGGTACATTTGAGTTTGTAGCTACGTTGTTACTATCTACATCATTCAGAGAATAGAACATAGTGAACGTAAGTAGAGAAGCTGTGAAAGCAGCACCAATAGAGATTAAATTTGCAATTTCAGAAGACATACTAGTAAGCGAAGGTGCACTAACAGCCAACGGAATACCAAGAGCTAAGAAGACATTGTCCTTTGCTTTTTTAGGTGGTACGAACTCTTCATCATCTTTACGAATAGCATTGCTTATTTCACTTAGACGATCCATCTCTGCCTGCATTTCAGGGTTTGATCCTATCATCTTAGTGACTTCAGCTGCTTGCTCGCTCGACAATTCCCCATCTAGAAGTTGGGTTATTAGTTCGAAGTCGTTATTAGTTAAATTATTCATCTTTTTCGTGTTTATTCAAATCAACCAAATATGGTTCTAATATGTCCTTAATTTTCTGTTTCGCTCGATATATTCGAACTTTAACGTTAGTAAGAGAAGTATCAGTAATCTCAGCTATATCCTGATAAGATAGTCCTTCATACTCACGGAGTATAAAAACCTCTTTGTAATCTTCAGGTAGTGTCTCCATAGCCATTTTAATAAGATCTAGTAACTCATTATCGTCATTATTATTCTCTCTGACGAACATGTAATCTTCGTAGCTGACTAATGGCTTTTTCTTTTTCTGAGAATTCACGCACAAATTACGTGCAATCGTCAGAATAAATGCCGGCACGTTAGTCATCTCCCTGTCGCTATTAGAGCTCTTATACAACCGTATGAAAGTTTCCTGCAATACATCCTGTGCTTCTTCTTTATTACCAAGGAACCGACGGCAATAGGCAAAAACTCGAGGAGAATGTCTATCATACAACTCGGAAAAGGCGTTATCTGCCAACTTGCCCCGAGATTGTACTAACTCAAACAGCTCCGGGTCACTATATTTGTCAAGTTTTGAACCCATTACTAATACAATAACAATTATTATTAAAAAATGTTACAACAGAACCTCTATTCAGGTATGTTTTCCCATATATCTGTAAGTATTTCACCAAATGAATAGAAACCCTTTTTGTTGTGTACCCAATTAGCAGCCAAAAGCGAGCCAAGTGCAAACCCCGTTCTATTCTTGGCATTGTGGGTTAGTTCTATATTATCAGCTAGGGAGTCTATGTACATAGTGTGTTTCCCAGTTATCTCGCCTCCACGAGTAGAAGACACATGTAGCTTGCTATCATCCACTGCGCCATTTATAGCGTTGAATTCCGTTCCTGTTTTCCTATCTATATTACTTGTAATTATTTTTGCCATTATCTCTGCCGTGCCGCTTGGGCTATCTTTCTTACGCTTATGGTGCATTTCATGTACCATCACATCATAAGAATCTAGGAAATTCACCAACTTAGATGCATATTTCACAATCTTGAAATACATTTGAACTCCAACTGAGAAATTAGAGCCCCATACTAGTCCAGTATTATTCTTAATTACTAGGTCGTTCATCTCATCTATTCGGGCATACCAACCTGTTGTACCTACTACCACAGCTTTTCCTTTAGCTGAAAGTATCTTAATATTCTCAATAACTGTATCTGGGTAAGTGAAATCTATAGCTACATCGAAATCATAATCTTCATCTGGGTCAATAGGATTTTCGTGATCAAATATATCAGTAATGAAGTATCCTTTGTCCTTAGCCAATTTCTCAATTACTCTGCCCATAGCACCATAGCCGACTATGGCTATTTTGGGTAACTCTTTTGTCATATTTGCCTTTGTTTTGTTCTATCTTAAAAAAATAAAGATAAGCAAAATATCTAACTTCTGCTTATCTTTAAAGACCGAAATAATCTATATAAATTTTAATTATACTTTTTATATTGCTTGTAGAATTCACCTATCAATGTAAATGCCTTGTCAATAGTATCTTCAGTAGGGCAGATGACTATACGGAAATGAGAGCTACCTGGCTTTTGACCGAATCCACTTCCAGGGACTACAACCACACCTGTTGCTTTGAGCAACTCTTCGCAAAAATGCCAATCGTTTTCTACTTCTATTGAAGGGAAAGCATAGAAAGCGCCTTGTGGAGCTACTAAGTCTATACCATCTATTTGACTAACTTTATCCATCATCAAATTTTTACGTGATACTAGCTTGCTGATAGATTGCTCTACATGCGATTGGTCACCTTCTAGAGCTGGCTTTATACAGTATTGTAGTGGATGATTAGCTGATACACGACTACGTAGCATTTTGTTTACAGCTTCTACGTACTCGTTCACTAGACTACTTTTACCAGAAATGATACCCCAACCCAAACGGAACCCAGGAGCCATATAATTCTTGGACATCCCAGAAAAAGTAACACACGGCAGATTCGGATCTATAGATGCAATTGAGACCATCTCAGCATCGTCAAATATTAATTTGTCGTATATCTCATCTGAGAATATTATTAATCCGTGTTCTTTAGCAACTTCAACTATTTGCTCTAGTAACTCACGAGGGTAAACTGCACCAGTAGGGTTATTAGGATTGATAAGAACTATAGCTCTCGTCTTGTCATTTATTTTTGATTTTATATCTTCTACGTCGGGTAACCATCCATTACTTTCATCCAGATAATATGGATTTGGTTCTAACTCTAGTTTAGCTTCTATTGCATTGTAGAGTGGATATCCAGGAGTTGGCATTAAGAAGTTTTCGCCCTTGTTAAGCAAAGCAGTCAAACATATCTCTATCGCTTCAGCAGCGCCAGTAGTTATGCATATATCCTGTATGTTTTTTATACCTTTTCTCTCTTCGGCATCTTTGTGTACAGCCTCTATTGCTTCTGGAATACCAGAAGAAGGTGCATAACCATTTTTCCGATTGTTTAAAGCTTCAACTACGCTATCTATTAAGTGGCGGGGAGTATCAAAGTCATATACATTAGGGTCACCAATATTCAGGTAGTGCATTTCCATACCTGTCTTGGCTACACCTTGAGCAAGTAAAATAATATCACGTATAGCATAGTGTATATTATGCGTTCTGAAAGCAGGGATAATAGGGTTAATCATTATTTATTTCCTTAAGGTAA
Organism: Ignavibacteriota bacterium; assembly: GCA_024636855.1. GTDB lineage: Bacteria > Bacteroidota > Ignavibacteria > Kapaibacteriales > UBA2268 > PGYR01. The sequence continues at coordinate 17,050 of JAGXGG010000105.1, forward strand.
TATTGTTATTATTAGTCTCTACGAAAGACTACAAATATAAGAAAATGTTTCAATTACAATCCTTTATTTCCCAATTCTATTTTTAGAATTATTGAGATTACATACAGTTCCTATTTATAGAATAAAGTTTTTCAGGGGTTCTTATCCCAATCTATTCCCTTCAAAGTGTAACTTTACCGATTATTAAATTGTTTATATTTGAAATAGTATCTTCATTTCGTAAATTGTCGAAATACCCATTTTCAATTCCAAGAGGAACTCTCTATGAAAAACAAATTAATAATCATTGGACTTGTCCTATTCTCGTTTACTTTTTCTTACTCTATGGATAAACATAATAGTGGAAATGACCTACAGGAATTAAATATAAGTACTAATGACGCAGTAGTACAAATTGATAGAGTTAGTAATTCAAAAGATTGGACGGAATTTAGAAAAAGCACTACCAAAAAAGCTTTCCGTGCATTCGGTAAGCCTATCACAGTAAGTGGTTTTACTACAGTCAATGAAAACAACATAGAAGCAATATCTATGAAATTCATCGAGGATAATCAAGATTTACTTGGGGTAGATAAATCACAAGTGGTATATCACAATTCGAACTATGTGATGGGTAAATGGTACGTTCACATGAAGCAAGAGATTAACGGATTATTAGTTGCATTCTCTGGCATTGAACTGAAAGTAAATAAAAATGCACAGATTTTCTCTTACGGTGTTGAATATTACGAGACGAAGAAAGTTGATTTGATTCCTCAAATCGGATTTAAACAAGCATATCAACTAGAAACCAAGCAGAGTCCCAAAGAAAATCTTATTATGGATAATGATAAATCTGGTAAACTCTATGCCTTTCCAATTTATGAAAATGGAAGTTATAAAATAGTAGCTGCCTATAGAGCAGAATACAAAGTTGACAATAAGGACTACGCCGTGTATATCTCATCTATTGATGGTCAAACACTTTTCAGAAAGAATATGACACATGAGCTAAAAACTACTGTAGAAGTATATACGAATGTAAAAGAAGAAAGTGCACTTAGCCCAGTTGTTAGGGTGCCAGCCGTGTACCAGACTATACACATAAAAGATAAAAGCTATACTACTGGACTAGATGGTAAATTTGAGTTAGACCTAAATACTGACGAAGAGGTTGTAGTTGATTTTGAAGGACCTTGGGTTAAATTCGAAAATCAAATTTTCAAACAAGGTCAGATAAATTCCGAGATAAAAGCCGGTGAGAATAATGTTATAGAGTGGAATGAATCGAATAGTGAACTTAGAGAAAGAATGGTGGTTCACCATCTGAATAAGATTAGAGATTATTACAAAGCATTCGACACTACTAAAAAAGCTATGGACTTTCAAATGGAATTACTATTTGATAGGAGGAACTTTGGAGGCCCAAATGCATATTCAGGTGGTAAAACTATAGGCTTTGTTAATATAAATGATAAATCTGCAAGATTAGCCGAAACACCAACTGTACTCTATCATGAATATGGTCATAGCATCAACATGTTACTATATCAAGAACTAGGACAACGCGAAGGAATGATAAACGGCGCTGCAAATGAAGGAATAGCAGATATTACTGCCGCATTAATGGTGGATGATTCAAGGGTTGGATATGGTGCGTATACAGCTGATCCAAATATTATTATCCGTAATTGTAAAAATGAATACAAATATCCAGACGATATTATTGGTGAGTCACATCATGATAGTCAAATACTATCTGGTGCTTTGTGGGATTTACGTGAGCTAACAGATTTGGAAACGGTTAGGAATTTAGCTCATTTCACTCGCTATGGTCTCCCAGATGATGCTGAAAATGACGTATGTTTTCATGAATGGCTTATAGAAGTCCTAATAGCAGACGATGATGATGGTGATTTGACTAATGGTACTCCGCATAGTGATGAAATTACAACGGCTTTTGATAATCATAATATTGGGTTTGACATACTGCTTAGAAAGGGTTTAAATCATAATCCTAATTTTGATGTAGTAACATCTAATAGTAATGTAACTATTAATAGTAATATAATTGCAGAGTCAAACTTCAATAAAGATAGTTTAGAATTATCTATGGTCTACTCATTTGATAATTTTGAGACAGAAACAGAATTACAATTTATAGAAGCTACAAAAGATAACGGCTTTAAGTTTGAGTTTAATATTCCAAATAGTTTCGCCTTAATTAAATACTATTTCAATGTAAAAAATGTAACTACTGGTAGAATCACTGAAAAGATAGGTACTCCAAATGGTAAAAATACTTTTACATATGAATATGGATTTATCGAGAAGAAAAAAGAAAATTTGTTAACAAATGAGTGGGAATTCAAGAGAATAGGTGTTCAGCAAGGAGCGGTACTAGAGATAGCAACTCCGGATGTATTCGATTACTCTATAATAGGAATATCTGTAGTACAAACTACAGACTCTGACGATGATGACAATATATCTATAGTGACAGGAGCAAGTGCAAACACACAAACATTCTTCAACAGCATTCCATTTACAAGGTTACAAGGGTTTTCACCGCTGTATGATATATCAGAATACAATTACCCAGTTCTTAAATTCAAGACTTGGCACTCTAAACAATCATTTACTACATTAGCAGATGTAGATTTATTTATTTATTTGAGTTCTGATGGTGGAACTACTTGGAAAGAAGTTTTCAAATTAGATGATAATGCAAATGCTAAGAAAGTATGGAATCAACAGTATATCAAAATAAAAGACCAAGTAGCTCTTACTAGTCAATTCAAATTTGCAATTGGGATTAATCCCAATTCATTTTTTCAAATTTCAAATGGATTCCCTACTTGTTTTTCCGAATTCCAAATTGATGATATTAGCATCATAGACCCTGAGACTGTATCATCGGTTGAGTCGGAGCTAGGTAATCAATATAGCATTAGGGTAGATGATAATAATATTAACATTATAGTTGATGAAAATGCATCAACAATGAGCGATATTAGTTTGTTCGATATAAATGGAAGAGTATTAGCTACAAAATCCAACAATAATTATAACAGAAATATTTCAATTAGTAGAGGTAATCTAATATCTGGTGTCTATTTCCTAGAGATTAACAATGGAAAACAAGTTGTGACTAAGAAAGTATTGGTTGACTAAGACTATTTCTTATCTTTATCGATAGGAATAGTTCTTGGAGTCATTTCTTTCAAGAATTTATCGATATATTTGTCATCAAGGAATATCAAAATAACTGAAATGATATAAAGTGGGATAGTGAATGTCATATCCACTTGTAAAGACAGAGCTAACGCAGTACTAAATAAAGTAGCAACGAGTAAGAAAAGTCCAATATGTCTGATTTTTAATTTCATACTATCGACATAAACGTTCATAGAGCGTATTTATTTGGCAATAGTAAGTAGTAACAACAAATATAAAGGTAAGTACGATGGGAATAGAAAAAAGTATATTAGTAATCTTGCACATATTAGGTGCTTCAATTTGGATAGGTGGTATGCTGATTATGGCTCTTGGAGTATTACCAAAAGCTAAAAAAGCAAATGATGCATCTCTACTAAAAGATTATGAAGGTTCATTTCATATATTGGGTATGATAGCTTTGACTATGCAGTTCTTGACTGGTTTCCGATTAGCTATGATCTATGCTGGTGGTATGAAAGGACTATTCGATTTTTCAAATCACTTAGCTGTACTATTTGTTTGGAAGTTAGCTTTATTAATACTTACAATTGTACTATTTGTATTCTTCAAGAAGAAGACATTGGCCAAGCTAACTGATGAAAACGTAGCTAGCGCATCAAATATGGTATGGAATATTACGATATTTGCCATCGCACTAATGGTACTAGGACTCGGATTCAGCCGCGGTATCATCTAAACTATTATTATCTTTATCGGCGAAATATTTGTGAATACTCTTCGCTTGTTTTTCGCCAATATGGACTTTGATTTGAGCTATTGAGCTATTGCGAATAGCTTCTACCGAACCCATATCTATTAATAATTTCTGTGCTGTTTTAGCCCCAATTCCCGGTATATCCGTTAACTCCGTCTTGAAAGTACGCTTTGACCTCAACTGACGATGGTAAGTTATAGCAAACCTATGTGCTTCGTCACGTAATTGCTGAATTAACCTTAGTGAACTTGAAGTCCTAGGCAAAAGCACTGCTTCCGAATTACCTGGAAAGAAGACTTCCTCCAATCTTTTGGCTAGTCCAATTATTGTCACTTTTTCAAAAATACCTAACTCTTTTAATACTCCAACTGCCGAGGATAATTGCCCTTTACCACCGTCTATTACTATAAGGTCTGGTAATCTCTGATTTTCATTTATCAATCGGCTATAGCGACGTTGTACAGCCTCTCTCATAGCTGCAAAATCGTCATTTTTGTTCACAGTCTGATTCTTGAATTTGCGATAATCTGATTTCTTCGGTTTGCCGTCCTCAAAGCAAACCATAGAGCTGACTAGCTCAGTACCATGTAGATGCGAGTTGTCGAAGCATTCGATTATACGAGGAAGCTTCTTTAATCTCAAATCCCTCTGTAGTGATTGCACCGCATGTGGTACAGTTTGTTCACGCTTATTTATAGCTAGTAAGTAGTCTTTGAGAATATACTGAGCATTGTTCTCTGCCAAATCTATCAGGTGCCTTTTATCACCAATTATTGGAATTTTAATGTGGACAGTAGCTTTGCGTTTCTCAGTTAGTATTGCCGCTAGAGTCTCCAAATCTTCTGGTTCTGTGGGTAAGAAGATTTCTTTTGGAACGAACTCTTGTTCTGAGTACCATGAATCTAATGTACGTTGCAGTATTTCTGCATCGCTCAAATCATCAGCCTTCTTGATTATAAAATGCTTGCGGCCTATTAGCTTTCCTTCACGAACGGTGAACACTAGTGAGCAAGCAGTATTTTCTTCTCTGTAAATACCAAAAACATCTCTATCAACTAAATCAGCTGTGACTACTTTCTGACGGGAAACGAATTGCCTCACAGCTCCTAGTTGGTCTCTTGCCTCGGCTGCTTCTTCGAATTTCATTTCCTCTGATAGTTGCTCCATTCTATCACGAAGGAATAGCTCCAAATCACGAGTTTTACCACTCAATATACTTTTAGCATAATCAACATTCTTGTTATATTCTTCGAAAGATATCAAACCCTCGCACGGGCCATCGCATTTCTTTATATGAAACTCCAAACATATCTTATGCTTTTTCTCTTGGATAGTACTTGCTGTTATATTTAGTTTACAAGTCCGCAATCTGAAAATCTTATGAATTAGGTCTAGAACTCGGTGCATATCACCAACTTTGGTGAATGGTCCATAATATTTGGAGCCATCACGAACAACTGTCCTTGTTTGGAATATACGCGGGTATGGCTCGCTTGTAACCTTCACATAGGGATAAGACTTGTCATCTTTCAAATTGACGTTGTAGCGTGGCTTATGCTTCTTTATTAGGGTGTCTTCTAGTATTAGGGCTTCTGCTTCAGAGTCTGTAACTATAAACTCCAAATCATCTATTTTGGCAACCAAAGCACGAGTTTTAGCATCATGTTGTTTTAGCTTATTGAAATAGGAACGCACTCTATTACGAAGTTTTATCGCTTTGCCTACATAGATTATTTTTCCCGAAGCGTCTTTGTATTGGTAAATACCTGGCTTCTGGGGGAGGTTCGCTATTTTATCTGAAAGTTCCATTTATATATTGCCTTGCTTTGGCCTAAGTACTATTTCTTCGATTGTTGTTCTTTTATTAGTTATTGCCTCAATAGCTGGTAGTATTGCATTTGCTATATCTTCTGGCTTCATCATTTTGTGTTCATGTTCTTTTCTCAAATCATTTGGCCATAGGTCAGTGCTAGTAGCACCAGGATAAACATTGACTACATCCACTTCATATTCTCTCAGCTCCTCTCTTAACACTTTCATCAGAGTCGAAACGGCCGATTTACTAGCAGCGTACAGACTATTCCCAGTGAAAATATCTGTAACTGCAATAGAAAGTATATTAACTATCCCGCCTTTGTTTACAACCAAGTCGTCCAAAAACAGTTTAGTAGTAGCGAAGACCGAGCGATAGTTGAGGTCATTCACTGTATCAAAATCTTCGATTGACATTTCCTTATAGTCTTTGACGATTGTATTTCCAGCATTATTGACTAGTATGTCTATGCCAATATTTTTGCTCTTCAGCTGATTCCTAAATTGGACTACATCATCGTAGTTAGCAAAATCAACTTGGTAATACGACATATTCGGTAATAGTTTACTGGGAGCTTTTTCCCATCGTCCTGTTACTATTACGTTTGCCCCTTCGTCTGCTAACTTAGTTGCTATAGCCCAGCCGATACCACGAGTGGAGCCAGATATAAGTACGGTCTTTCCTTTCAGCATATTCTTCTACTATTTTCAATATTATTATACGCAAGATACGGAAAAGTCGAAGCTTTCTTTTAATTGTAGGGAAAACAGGAAATCCGTATATTGAGAATTAGTCTATAAAACAATTAATAGAACAATGAAATTTGTATTATCACTTTTATTATTGACTTTTGCACCAATTTATATATTTGCAAACGAATTAGAATTTCGACATTACGAAGAGGGTAAATTGCAATGGGATGACTTTACGTCAGTTCAAGATAGTACTATGGATTCAACATCACTATTCAAACCCTATATCAGTTTCAAAAAAGAAGACATAGAAAGAAATGATTCCAATTTTACTGTAATCAAATCCTATAATTTTATCTTTAAAAATAAAGTTTATGCCCCTACCGAAAAGAGGACTAATGAGCAACTAAGGTACTACCAAATAATATTTGATATAAAAGAATATTACCGCAGGGAAATTCAAGATAGTATCAATATAAGAACCTTATTCGAGGGAATGCAAAGCCAATATTTACGAATAAATGCAATTTCTGATTCGGTTATTACCACTTTTGAACTGGAATATCAGAACAATAAAAACACCTCTGTTTTGGAGAAGTGGGAAAACATATATAATACCAAATTAGTAAAAACTGAGTTACTTCTTTTACCTCATGTAACAATTCCCAATTTTGGGGTCAGTCTTGATATTGGTGGTAGATATGGCATTTATACTGGAGAAATTAAAGAGATTATAAAACCAAATTATGGATATTATTTTGGCTTTACTGTTTTCACAAAAGATTTATTCTTCTATTTAAGATTAGGTACAGTTGGTGGTAAAGTAAAAAAAGTCTTTATTTATGAAGATGATTGGCCCGAAGGAATGGGTTTGAATTTAACTGAATTTGACTTGAGTGTTGGTTATCCTCTTTTTAATAATAGTACTCACAAGTTAACTCCGTTTATTGGTTGGGGGGTTCACGAGATAACTGATAAAGGTGATAATGAGTTTTATGAAAATCTGAGTACTACTAGCCATAGCTTTGTCGCAGGTCTAAATTATGATTTGATACTTCACGAAAGTACTAATTTGGCTCCATCTTTTTTATTCTCAGGAAACAAATCTAATAAGCAAGATATACTTAATATTCGCTTATCTCTAACAAATGTGAACCACAGTTTCTTCAAAGGTAATTCGATTATGCTATCAGTTGGTTACTCAATATTCGGAAGACTTGTGTCAATTGAGTAGTTATCAATTAGTAGCAGTAAGCTGTAAACCATGTCACTCAGAGGGAGCGTAGCTATCGAGCAAATTAGAAGAATTCGATGGGATAACACTAACAAACTATAATTTTATTTATGGTCTCTGTTATGATTTCAATCTGACAACGAGTGTTTACATATCATCAAATTCAACCTATGAAGTTGGCCCATACACTAATCAACAAAACCTAAGATTACGACTTTTCGCTACAGATGTGAGCCATGATGTATTCAAAGGTAATTCTATAAATCTATCTCTTGCATATTCATTCTATGTGAAAATGATAGACCTAATAGAGTAGGGGATTATACTCAGTTCAAGTTATAATTATTAAACTGCTTCGCAGTTCTATTAGATTCTTTGCTTCTGCTCTGCATAGCACAGGCACTTCGCTTGTTCAGAAAGACTAGGCTCTATTCCACTATCGCTAATTCTAAATCTTGTTCATCTAACAATAATTCACCTTTTGCTTTTATTTGACCGTATCTGTGCTTTAGTGTGAAATAACCAATAATAGCTGTAGCTACTGCGCCAACTACTAATGACCAGAAGATACCAGGTAGTCCGAAGTACTTAGAACCGAAATATGCTAATGGAACAAAGAATAAGAACATATATCCAATTGTCAGAGCTGCTGATTCTAGCGGTCTTTTCAGTACATTCAATGAGGTAGTGCATATCATTAGCATTCCTCTAAATGCCATAGCAAATGGTGTTATACTCAAGTAGAGTACCATCACTTCTACTACTGCAGGGTCTGATTTTACAAACCATGATATTGGCTCTTTGAATAGCTCGAAAAAGCCAATCATCGCAGCTCCCCAAACGAAACAGAAGGTAAAAACTATTTTAAAGGCTTTGTCAATTCTGTCAAATTTCAATGCTCCCCAGTTCTGTCCAATAAATGGACTGAGTACAGCTGCCGTAGCCATAAATACAGTTAGTACTAGTGATTCTATTCGTGATGCAGCACCAAGTGCAGCCACAGCTGCCTCTCCATAGTCTGATGTGAAGTCGATGATAATACCGAAACCAGCAGGAAGTATTACGTTGCTAGCTGCAGTTGGCAAACCTACGTGGAGTATCTCTTTCCAAGAATCCATCATTTCTTTAAATGTTGGTATCTCGAATGTAATCATGTCGTATTTGTAATACAATAATCTAAATGCTACAACTAAAGTAACTACTCGTCCAATCAAAGTAGCTATTGCAGCTCCTTGTATTCCCATTGCAGGAACTGGCCCGAATCCGAATATAAAAATAGGGTCTAGTATTATATTAATACCGACGGCGACAAGCATTATATAGCTAGGAGTCTTAATATCTCCCGTTGCCCGAATAGCGTAATTCCCAACCATAGGTACTATTAGGAATATCGTCCCGGGGAGCCATATATACATATACTCGCGTATATATACCATAGTCGAGTCATCAGCACCCATTGATTTGAATAGTGGATCAATGAATATAATACCCACAATTATCGTGATAGCTGTTACTATTAATGCTAAAATAATAGAGTCAGTTGCTAATCTCTTTACTCTATGATCATCGCCCTCTCCAATGGCTTTGGAAATAACAGCAGTAGCTCCTATACCCAAACCCATTGCTATACCGATTACTACGAATACCATTGGGAATGTATAAGTAATAGCTGCGAGTTGTTTGACACCCAATTTGGCTATAAATACTGTATCAACAAAGTTGAATCCTATGGCGGCGCCTATACCTATTGTCATAGGGATAGCCCCAAATAATAACTGTTTGCCTACATCGCCTGATACGAATTTGGCTCGACTCTCATTCGATTTTATATCTTTCAATTAGTACTCTATCGCTAGTGATTTTTTGTAACGTGCATAAAACGATTTAAATTAAGAATAATTTTAATTGGATTCAAGGTATTAATGGTTGATGTGAGTAATTTGGGATTACTTCTTTTCTTCATCTACAAGGGTTTGTAATTCGAGAATTTTATCTGCGTATTTTGATTTATCAGCAGTGATTTCTTGCAGTTGTTTGTAAATTATTAGAGCTTCTTCGAACGCGTCTTGTTGTTCGTATATTCTAGCAAGTGTGAGTGTCTCTTTTATATCTACTTCTTCTTGTTCTTCTTTCTCACTTTTAGTAAGACCGGAGACTACTTCGGGGTTTAACTCATCATTTCTGATAGCTTGATGTATTTCTTTTTCTAGGTCTGGATTGATTTCTTCTACATCATCTAGTTCTGCTATTTCTTTTTCACTTATTTCTTCTACCTCTAACTCTATTTCCTCACTCTCTTTTTCAGTTATTCCATCTTTATCAGATTCGACTAGTTCTATGACTTTTGTCTCCTTCATATTCTCATTTGATTCATTATCTACTGTTTCTTGTTCAGGTTCTATCTCTTTACTTTCTTCCTTTTCTAATTCAGTAGTAGTCTCTTCTACCTCTAGTTTTTTAGTTAGATGCTCTTTTGGTGTATTTTTTAATCGATCATTTTTGACATTGAACTTAATTACATTGGGGGCACTGTCGTAAATTTCTTGCATTTGTTCATAGTCACCCATTTCATCCAAGGCACGGATAAGCACCGCATAAGCAGTGTAATACTCAGGGTATTTGGCTAACCCCCGAGTACATAATACAGCTGCTTCGCGTGATTTTCCTTCTTGCAATAGTTTTTCCGCTTCTACAAGAAAAGCAGGGTCAATCTCGTACATTAGTCTCTACCACCTAGTAATCTAAGCATAAATAAGAACATATTGATAAAATCTAAATAAAGAGCAAGCGCTCCCATTACTGCACCTTTCTGAGCAAGCTCATTGTTTTGCATATAGTAGTGGTGCATATTTTTTAATCTTTGTGTGTCGTAAGCTGTTAGTCCAGCAAATATAAGTACTCCAAGCACAGAGACTCCCATTTCAATCAAAGAGCTTTGTACAAAAAATGAGTTAATCAGAGTAACTAGAATAATACCTACAACTCCCATAAAAAGGAATTTGCCAAATGCCGATAAGTCTTTCTTTGTTGTGTATCCATAAACGCTAAGTGCCGCAAACGCTCCAGCGCTAACAAAGAATGCGTTGTAAATTGCACCCATTGTATAAAAAGCGAAAATAGATGAGAAAAACAAACCATTGAGTGCCGCATAAGCTATGAATATACCTGCTGCTGTATTAGCTGATATTTTATCAATTCTGAATGAAAGGAAGAATACAAGCCCTAAAGTAGCTAGTCCAATGAATAGATTGTAAGGAGCTAATGACATCCATATACCGCTATCGAAGATATAATATGCCAATAAGCCAGTAAGACCTAATCCACCTACCATCCAACCATAAACTTTCTGCATGAAAGCGGCTTGTGATGCTTGTACTTGACTTTGGCTAAGCCCTTGTATCGGTCTTAGCTCTTCTGAATAATCTATCATTTATTTCCTCAAATAATAATAAAAAAAGTATTTACTATTCTCAAAGACGAAATTAGTAAATACTTTATTGAAAAGTAAATAAAAAATGAAATTATTTTCAGATAACTTTAACGAATTACTTCCAACCTACTTTATTGAAAAGTTTTACGGCCTCTTTATTATATTCGCCAAGTTTAGATAAATTGATTTCATCTTCTTTGAATTCACCCCATGATTTAAGTAGCTTTGAAGCTTCCACTTCTGGGTTAATTGGATATTCGTAATTAGATTCAGAGAATAAGCCTTGTGCTTCTTTAGAAGTTAAAAATTCAATGAATTTAATAGCATTCTCTTTGTTTTTGCTATACTTAGCAACCCCAGCACCAGATACATTAATATGTGTACCTCTGCCTTGTTGATTTGGGTATAGTATTGATATAGTAGCAGCAGCATCTCTATCCGATTGGTCATCTGACTCTATCATATTTCCTATATAGTAAGAATTTACGATAGCAATATCACCCAAGCCAGCAGCTATTGCTTTTACTTGATCTCTATCACCCCCCGCAGGTGTACGAGCCATATTTCTAACTATACCTTCTGCCCATTGTTCAGCATAATTACTATCTGGGAAATGAGCTATAAATGAAGCTAATAGAGATTGATTGTATATATTGCTACTTGCTCGTACTAGTACTTTTCCTTTGTATTTCGAGTTAGTCAAATCCCAATAGTTCTTTATCTCTCCATCTTTTACTCTTTCATTGGAGTAAACGATTAGTCTTGCTCTTTTCGTTAGCCCATACCAGTAATTGTCATCATCTTTCAAGTGATTAGGAACGTTCTTTTTCAGTAATTCAGACTCAACTGCTTGTAGTAATCCTTTTTCTTTAGCATTATGTAATCTACCTGCATCGACTGTTATTAGTACATCGGCTGGTGAATCTTTACCTTCATTCTCCATTCTAGTAATTAGTTCATCTGCATTTGCGTTTATAACGTTCACTTTTATTCCAGTCTCATCTTCGAACTGCTTGAATAGCAGCTTGTCTGTGTCGTAATGCCTATGTGTATATACGTTGACTTCTTGTTTCTTTTCTTCGGGTTTATCTTCAGGTTTGGTACATGCCAATAGCGATATTGCTGCTAATAGCAGTATAATACGGTTGTAAATGTTCATTTGGTTAGGTCTTATTTGTTAATTATAAACTTACCGGTTTTAACACCAGTTCCTAGTTCTAACTTAATAATATAGACACCATTTGTAAGGCTACCAACATCTAATTTTAGATTCTGTAACCTTGTGTAATCGAGAGATTCTTGTTTTACTATTCCACCTTTTAGGTTGTAGATCTTATATCCTTGGACATCGTATTGATTTTCTAGATTAATATTTATGTTATCAATAGCTGGGTTAGGACTTATCAGCATATTATAATCAGTGATATTATCAATAGCAGTAGAGCTTGTATTGTCTTCTCTTATTGGTTGTGTGCAATATCTGAAATACTTCAATGTAGTCTCTTGGAATATATTTGTCGTGGCTGCCGTTATACCCATATATGCCCTACCCTTATCCAAATCAATATAATTTTCGATATCGAAATCATCAATAACTAGTTGTGGCAATAAGTAATAACTTTCAGGTGAAACATAGACTTTTAATTGTCTATTAAAATAAGTAATTAAGCATTTGTATAAGTTATTATCTGGTTCGATTTCAGGAATATTATTAGTAGATTCGATGCCGTTAACACTATAGTCAGTAGTTATATTTCCTCTAGATGCGAGTACAGCTAAGTGGTTACCGTTATTATCGTGTATATCCTTATTCTGGTCGAATTCTATTACAAAAGAATTTTCCAATCCTTCATAAGCAAGACCATCTGTCCCAGTTCCCAATTCATAACCACTTTTAGTTTGAATTACGAAAGCGAAACCGGTTCCACCTCTGTTTGTGAAATCTTCGTCTTTTCCACCCTTTGATAATTGTACTTGGAATTCTGCGGTAAAACCACCCGAAATAGGTATCATTTCCTCAGACCATAATGCTCCCTTCATCCATTTAACAGCATAACCAATGTCTATACCATCTGGTGGGAATTCTTGTACTAAATTTACTTTCGAAGTATCTTCGTTCCTTTCATCATACAGATAATCATCACAAAGCAATGGATCATAGAAGTAATTTGTAAGGAAATTTGGAAGGCCTCTAGTCGTGTAAGTGCCTGTTAGAGTGTGTAGGGCTCTTTTCTGATAATCCGCAGCTTCTCCGACTAACCAAGGGTAATTGATTACACCTAAAGTACTATCTGCATCATTAGTTATATATAACTTCTTATCAGGTCCTAGCTGTAATGCTCCGAGTATAAACTCATCTGACCACCCGCCTAATTCGTAGAATTCTGTATCATCTACATCTATCAAAGCAGGGTGTAATATCTGATACACTTTTGATTCTGGGAATATAGAACCAACATATATAATTCTACTATCAGGTGAAAACTCTAACCCATAAGTTAGAGATCCTTCGCCTAATTCTATTTCTTCAATTAGCTTTATTTTTCCACTATTATAATCAAAGCTTGAAAGCTCTAGTTTATGATTATTCTGATGCGCATTGATTATATATTTACTATTCGGTGATGCTTTTATATATCCGTAACTATTTACGACTAGTGAATCTTTCGGAGATCCAATTGGGGAGACCACTGGTATAGTGTTTATTCCAGCTGAGTCTATTTTGTAAGCTAAGTAATTATTGCTGCCATATTCTGAAGTTATTAGCCAATAGGTCTTATAGTCAGGAGTTGCACAAACTGTTATCTTTTCGTGTATTCTATCATGAAGGTTTATATTCTTTTTTACTACTGCACCACGCCCATTATCCAAACTCATATCAACGAGGGAGTAGTTTAGACCTTGCTTTCGGCCAACGTTTAAGGCAGTCACGACATAGTATAGATTCTTATTGCTCGGGATTTCGACCACAACAGCGGACTGAGTAGAAGATGGATGCCCCATTAGTCCAGTACCATTTTGCATTATTTCATTATCACGATTCCATATAGTCTGTCCATCAGTGAAGAACATAGGCTTACCAAATCTATCGCAGAATATACTACAACCCTCATTTGTTTTTAGAGGACCTGATATCATTTCTGGTTTACCTGAGGTAAAGTCAATACCAGCACCTATCCCAAAGTACCAAGTCTCAGCTTCAGGTTGCGCTGTTACTATCGTTGCAGATAGTAGTAATAGTATTATTTTTGTTTTGATTCCCATTTGTCGAATATTTCCATTAGTAAATCTACTCCATCGGTTAATGCAGCCGGTCCTGGTTGCAGTATTATCTCCGAAGGCAATTCGTATATTTCATCATTTATAACAAAAGTTAGTTTTTCCCAACCTTTGCGATTGAGTACAGTTTCTTTCTTAAATTTTTTCCCGCACCAAGAAGCAAGCATAATGTCAGAATCACGCTCCAGAACTCTATCTGGTGAATCTAATATTCTATCTTTTGCATGGAATTTGAAGCTCAAATCGGAGTAAACATCTGTCCCACCACATAGCTCTATTAGCTCGCTAACCCAAGTTATCCCAGTTATTATGGGTTCATCCCATTCTTCGAAATATACTCTAGGTTTGTGCTTTCTTTTAGCGCCCTTTTTCTTAGCTCTATCTAATTTGTCTTTAATACTATTTGCAAACTCTAGAGCATCTTCGTATCGACCTACAATTGCTCCTAATTGTACGATAAACTTCAAAGTATCGGCTATAGTTCTATGATTGAAGCACATTACATTCTGACCTGACTTTATCAACTCAGCGCATATATCAGCTTGCAAATCGGACCAAGCCAATACCAAATCTGGCTCTAGCTCAAGTATTTTATCAATTTTAGCATCTATATATCTCGATACAATAGGTTTTTCTTTTTTTGCTCTCTTCGGTCTTTTGACGAACTGAGTTATGCCAACTATTAGCTCCTCAGCTCCTATACTATAAAGGGTTTCTGTTGTTTCTTCAGTTAGGCAGACTATTCTTTTCGGTAAATATTCGTACATTTTAAAAGTATTTTGATGAATAATTCTGCTTATAAAGACAAAATAGTAAATATTAGATTTTAAATCATAGGTAATAATACTTAAAATGCTAAATTCTTATGCCTTAGCTCAATTATTCTACTTTTTTATTCATAATTGTTAATTATACTATAACCAATTCACATTCTTATCGTTTAATAGGTAATATTTTTAAACTAACATTGAACGAGGTATATTATGAAATATCTACTAATATCAATAGCATTTTTATTTGGGTTGTCTGCTTGTAGCTACCATGACGATGATCATAATCATCCAACAGCCTACAAATCGGACTATACGACTTTTGTATATACTATAAATCCTACAAATTGGATTCAAGACGGGTCATATTTTTATTCAGAAGTTAGAGCGAATGAAATAACTTCAGACATTCTTAGTTATGGTTATTTCATAACTTATATGAATATAGGTACTGAAAGCAATCCTATCTATAGTGAATTGCCACAAACGCAAGTATATACTGATGAAAATGGTGTAACTTATTCAAATGAGTTTTACCCTACATATAGCTTAGGCAATGTTAGGATTGAATATTTTGATACTCATCCAGAAGGAACTTTACCAATTGAAAGAACTTTTACTTTCAGAACTGTTGTTATCAGCGATCCTTATGTAATAAACGGATTGAAAAACAACGAAATTTCACGAGAGTATGAGTCTGTAGTACAGGCAATGAACGAACAAGCAATAGACAACAAACAAGTAATACTTGACTAATGGGCGAATCAGAACTGTTCAAACATATAACTTCTTTATCGACGGAGCAAAACAATCCTGCTTCGTCTAATATAGATATAGCTACTACTCGTGAAATAGTTGAAATAATAAACTCTCAAGATAAACTAGTCGCCGATGCAGTAGAGCAAGAACTAGATAATATTACAACTGCCGTTGATGGAATAGTCGACCGATTCAAAAAGGGTGGCAGATTATTTTATTTCGGAGCTGGGACTAGCGGACGATTAGGAGTATTAGACGCTTCCGAGTGCCCTCCCACTTTCGGTTCTGAACCTAGTTTAGTGCAGGGGAGAATAGCTGGTGGCGAGAAGGCCATGTTCGTAGCACAAGAAGGAGCCGAAGACGACCCACATAATGGTGCTGATGAAGTAATAATGTCTGGACTGAAAGAACAGGATATATGTTGCGGAATAGCAGCTTCAGGTCGTACTCCCTATGTATTAGGTGCTATTAAGAAAGCTAGAGAAATAGGCTGTTTCACTATATTAGTAACAACAGCAGGACATACAGCAATACAGGAAATGGGAATAAGAGCAGATGTGATAATCTCTCCGAATGTAGGCCCCGAAGTAGTATCTGGCTCTACTAGGATGAAGTCCGGTACCGCTCAGAAAATGGTGCTGAATATGCTCACTACTGCTGCTATGATAAGAATGGGCAAGACATACGGCAACGTAATGGTAGACCTAAAACAAACCAACGCAAAACTAAAAGAACGCTCCAAGAAAATAATAATGACTATATGTGAAATAGATTATGATGCTGCCGCTCAACTTCTAGAGGACAGCGGACACCACGTAAAAACAGCTATAGTTATGTCCCTACTCAACTGCTCCAAAGAAGAAGCAACTGACAAGTTATCTCAAAGTGATGGCTTTATAAAGAAAGCGACAGAATTTTAAAAAGTCAAGTCAAAACACAAATTTTTTAGTATATTAAGCGTATTTTAATAACGAAATTCACTTATTTACTAGGAATTAATATGCCTTTATTTCCCCAAGATCAGATAGTCTTTGGTATTCTAGCTCTCACATTAGGGTTTGTATTCTACTCATCCAATTCTGAAAATAAATATTATAAAAAATTCTACAAGGTTATTCCTGCCTTGCTTATGTGCTACTTAATACCTTCTCTTTTCAATACCTTTGGGGTGATTTCCGATGGTTCTTCCAGTCTATATTCTATGGCGAAAGATTATCTATTGCCAACGAGTTTGGTATTATTGACTCTAAGTATAGATTTCAAAGGCATAATCAAACTCGGGAATAAGGCGTTAATTATGTTCTTTACAGCAACAGCTGGTATAGTAATTGGGGGGCCCATTGCCGTATTGATATTGTCTTATATCTCGCCCGATGTAGTAGGTGGAGTTGGTAATGATGCTGTATGGAGAGGTTTATCTACTTTAGCTGGTAGTTGGATTGGGGGAGGGGCTAACCAAGCCGCAATGCTTGAAATGTATGAGTACAATCAATCATTCTATGCGGGAATGGTCGCGGTTGATATCATAGTAGCGAATATATGGATGGCTTTTTTACTCTGGGGTGCAGGCAGAAGCGAAGCAATGGATAAATGGTTAAAAGCAGATTCATCTGCGATAGACAGATTAAAAGAAACAATGGAAAGCTACAGATTATCAGTTCAGAAAATGCCAACTCTTGCTGATACTATGGTAATACTTGGAGTTGGGTTTGGGGCAACATCGTTCTCGCATTTTGCAGCGAATATTATAACTAACTTCATTGATACTAGTGGTTCTCTAGCTTTACAACAATCAGTACTCAATAGCCATTTCTTTTGGTTAGTAGTAATTGCTACTACAATAGGATTATTTCTATCATTTACTAAAGCAAGGAATCTAGAGGGTGCTGGTGCATCTAGGATAGGTAGCGTATTTATCTATATACTAGTGGCTACAATCGGGATGAAAATGGATGTAACACAGACTTTCGACAATCCCGGATTACTAGCTGTAGGTCTAATATGGATGGGATTCCATGTTACACTTCTGTTCATTGTTGCTAAGATTATTAGAGCACCATTCTTCTTCTTAGCGGTAGGTAGTAAAGCAAACGTTGGTGGTGCGGCATCTGCTCCTGTAGTAGCTTCTGCATTCCACCCATCACTCGCATCAGTTGGAGTACTACTTGCTGTTCTAGGTTATGCCCTTGGTACTTATGGAGCAATACTAGCAGCAGAGATGATGAGGATAGTAGCACCGTAACAGATTATTTTAATAGATAGCTTTTTATTCTTTTACTATTGAGTGAGCATGAAACACCCATAAATTTTATAGGGGTTTACGGATCTATTCCACTGAAAATTTAGGTTTTCAAATCTTCTACTTCTTATCTTTAGAATAAAATTTCTCTCTTTTTGAGACGTTTTTGCTGTTCATGTGTCTTTATATATATCCTAACCACATTTAGAAAAAAGAAATGAAATACATAATATATATTCTTTTCATAACAATGTCAACTACTGCTTTTGCACAGCTGAAAATAGTGCATCCAAACGGTGGTGAAAAGCTACAAACAGGGAGTGAGGTTAACATTTATTGGGAAGGAATCTTTTGGCAAGAATACATAAACCTTGAATTCAGTTCAAATGCAGGTAGAAGTTGGCAGAAAATAGATTCTAACCTTCAATACTTATATTACAAATGGAAAGTTCCGTATATAATAAGTGATAGTAACTTAGTAAGAGTAACTCAAATATCAGATATGGATTATAATCCGATTGTCAACTGGTCAAAAAGTTACGGAGGCAGTAACGAAGATAATCTTAATTCGATGGAAAGCACAACAGATGGGGGATATATTGTTGCAGGGTCAACTTATTCAGAAGATGGAGATATTATTTCTAAAAATGGTGGGTTAGAGGGACTAATAATTAAATTAAACTCTATGGGCGAAATAGAATGGTCTAGAACTTTTGGTGACACACGTGCGGATAGTTTTAATTCTATAAAACAAACACATGATAGAGGATATATAGCAAGTGGTGTATTTAACAACACATCTTCTCCAATGGAGCATCCTCAATTATGGACTTTAAAACTCGATTCTAGCGGAATAGTAGAATGGGAATCAGCATTGGATCTGGGTGATTATGGTGGTTCGAGCTCTGTGATGGAGACAAGAGACAGTAACTATATTATGGTTGGTTATGGATATACTATAGGTCTCTTCGATAGTTTAAAAATGTGGGTTGCAAAGAAAAACTCAAAAGGTAAAACCTTATGGTCTAAATTTTATGGAGGTAGTAAGAATGATATTGGTATTACTTCAATAGAAACGAAAGAAGGTGATTATATTATAGTAGGAAAGAGTAGTTCTGTTGATGGTGATTTATATGGGAAAAAATTGGGATACACTTGGTTGTTAAAGTTAGATCAGTATGGAAATATTATTTGGTCAAAATATTTTGGTGGAACTAGAACGGATTATATCAGTTCTATAATAACAACAATAGACGGTGGTTTTTTGGCTGTTGGGAGTAGTAACAGCAGAGAGTCAGTAAACAGTAATAGAGATATGGACTTATGGATTTTGAAGTTTAATAGTGAATTTAGTATAGAATGGGAAAAGAAAATAGGAAATAGTAAAGAAGAAGAAGCAATATCTGTTTTGCAAACAAGTAACGGAGACTATCTCATTGCAAGTAAAAGTAACGGTAAATTCAAAGACAATTCCAAAGTGATTGGAAGTAGTGATTTTTGGGTTATTAAAATTACAAGTACCGGATTGATTCTTTGGAGTGCATATTATGGTGGGGAGAATAGTGATATTCCCAAAAAAATAATTCAAACAAGAAATGGTGGGATTCTTGTAGGTGGAACAATAACAACTGATAGTGTAAATATTCCTTCCAGTAAAGGCGAAAAGGATTTTTGGATTATAAAATTATTAAATGATTCAAATTTGTATAATATAACCACCTCCGACTCTGTATTCTCTATAGTAGAGCCACAAACAAGTATATTGGATAGCGATTCAAACACCGAATTTACTATCCACCCCAACATAGCATCTAGTCGAGCAAGAATAACACTTGAACTCACAGAAAACGGAGTAACTATACTCGAGCTTTTCGATAGTCAAGGTAGAATGTTGGAGACTTTGCTAACTGGATATCAGACAATAGGGCTGAAAGAATTGCAGATTGATGTTAGCCAATACCCATCTGGAAGATACTTCCTAAAGCTTACAACTCCAACAATAAGTAAAACAGAGTTATTGGAAGTGCTTAGGTAGATATTTATATTTTCCAGACTTCACTGACAACAAATCTCTTTTCCCCCCAAAAAAAAAGAGCTACCCAAATTGGATAGCTCTCATCGAACAACTTTAGTACAAGTTTATTCTTATTTTTTAGCCTTATCTTTGCAGCAGTTCTCTTCTGAGCCACATTCCTTAGAAGCGACTTTCATGTTAGTTGTGCTACATTCTTTATCGCCAACTTTACCCTTAGTAGAACACTCCTTGTCTGAAGTAGAACATTCCTTAGTTGAAACCTCAGCAACATCATAACCTAATTTTGATACTTTAGTTTTCAAATCAGCTACTGTTATAACTTCTGGATTGTAGTCGAAGTTTACAGTTTTAGTTTCTACGTCAACGCTAGTAGTGTTTACACCTTCTACATCTTTCATTTTAGATTCTATCTTGTTTTTGCAACCATCACAAGTGATTGATGCAGTGAAAGATGCTTTTTCAGATTTTGCTTCTGTTTGATTTGGAAGCAAAAAGAATACAGTTAAAGCGATTGCTGTTAGAATAAACGGCACTAATACTTTCTTCATACTTATCTCCTAATTTAGTTAATTATAATTTTTTACAACTTAATACTTTTCTTTTAATATATCAATAGCTTTTTTGATTTTAGGATCATTTGGATAATTATCCTTGTCCTTTATAGTTATATCGGGTATGATAGGTTTATATTTTATCTTGTTGTCATTTCCAAATGACATTGGGTATATATCAAACGAAAAATTATAAAATGCAGGTAGTTTGACCTCTTGCATCATATCATAAGAACCTGCTGTCGACTCACCTATTATCTTGCCTATATTGTAGTATTTAACTATTTGTAATATAGTTTCCGATTTGCCAACAGTGGTTTCATTCGTCAGAAATACAATATTTCTAGTCAAATCAGATTTTTTCGCCTTTACGTATCCATTGATACTTCTTGTAGTCGGTTCTTTGCAAGGACTGATATATGATTTCAAATCCCATTTGAATGACGGTACATTTTCGTCCATAAAGAACCCAAGGAAGTGTTCTGATAGTAATGCATCCCCTCTCAGATCAATAATGATTCCTTTTGCTTTTGTGAAATTACCCATCATTTCACTCATCTCGAAATCGTTCAACCTAGTCCCATCTATGTAAATAGTATTACTGTCTATCCATTCTAGAGTATATGGACGAGTAATTACTACTTCTCTATTAGTTAGATTTCTAGATATTGGGATTATCAGCTCTTCGCTATTTCTAATTATCTTGATATACTCTTCAGATTTGAAATCACCTACTGCTAGTTTGTAGAATGCCTTTTTTTGCTTCCAAACTGTTGAATTGCCTGGGTATTGTTTTGACTCCTTTGCCACAAAATCTTTAACTTGCTTGTTGCTAATGGCTACTATTTTATCGCCTTTCTCTATTTGCTTGTCAAATGAACTAACTACTATAGCTTCACCATCTTCAAAATCAACTATAAATGGCAGTGTGTAGTCTTTTGATTGCTTTGTTAACCATGCCTCTGAGCGAATGTTATTAGTTACTTTTAGTATATTGTTTAGTTCTGTTTCAAATTCTTCAGTGTTTGTTGTTTCAGTTATACTAGAGAAATCATCTAAGAATAGCTTCTCCCACTCCTTATCAGTATAGCTTACATTAGAATAAAAACGTAAATAGTTCCACATTTCTATGAATACAGCAATTTTTGATATTCTATCATTTGGATTCATTGTAATTTTGGGCTCTGGTTTACTATCTGATTTTGGTAATGTGAAATTACCATCATCATACAAAGATAATGGTAATGCAAGCCACATTCCATCATCTACTTTACTAATACATATTTCTTCTGGTTTAGTTAATGGACTGTATAATGACTCATCGGTAGATATTAGAAGAGAGCTACCATCTAGGGATGCTGTGCTATTATCTATTGAAAAAGAATAGCCAGATTTAATTATAGATTCTGGGATTCTCCAATATTCTATATCATTAAGACGCCATTTTTTATCAAATGAATTATTTCTAGGGCTAAATTCCAAATCTTCACCCTTGCCTTTGGCAGTCATTTTTACATTATCGAACCAACCTCTACCTTCTCCAAAAAATACTAGTCCTGTTCTTATTTGTTGTGCATCTTTTGGTATTTCAACTTCTATGCTATATTCTTTCCATTTATCGGAGAATATAACTTCTGGTATCTTTATATTCATTGGCTCTTTGGACGGATCATCGAAATCAACTTTAAACCATAACTCGGCATGTGCATCATTTCCGTATGGTATGACCTTAGCCATTGCTGAGTATCTTATCTTTTTACCTGCTAATTTTTTAGCTCCGATTATCTGGTATGTAGCAGCTTCACGCGGCATTCTAGAATCATAAACATTCAATCTTTTTGTACCAATATTCAGATCACCATTTTTATGATATATATTATTAGTGATCTTTGCTACTGCTACTCTATCAAGGGCGTCTTGAGGCTTTTTTAACATTAATTTCTTTGCACTTGCTTCATCTTTGTATAATTCTGCCGTTGGTGCTATTCTCTTTATTCGATTTTGTATAGTAGTAAATGCATCTGTACTTTTCGAAAGTTCTTTTATGCTATGATAAAGATAAGTCTCCAAATCGAGCTTTTCTATCTCATCTGAAGGATGATAGAACTTAGTTATACCATAAGCTTTGGCAAAATCTAGATATATTTTTGCAGTTTCTGTATTTGTAATGCCAGCACTAACTATATCTTGAACCTCATCAATAACTTCTATGGAAATAGCATCTATCCAAGCCTGACCACTACCTTGGAGAAAGAGACCAATATTAATAGAGTAGGCATTATTAGAAATAGTATGTTCAACACTGTAACTTTCCCATGTATTAAAAACAATAGGATTATCTTCATTTGTGTTTAAGAATGGATATTGATTATCGAAAGTACGTTCTGAGATATAGAATCCAGCATGACCAACTCCCTCTATTTCAGCACGAATATGTGCAGTGAATCTCACTTTCTTACCTAAGTATTGACTAGCATCAAAACTCTGAACTGCAGTCCCACTAACATTCTCTGTACCTGACGAATCCAATGGCCTTGCTAAACTCATACAGTACTTACCATCGAAAGGTTTGGTAACAGTAGCTTCTGCATAGTAACCTTTTTCTTTATCTTGCTCTGGCAATGACCATCTAGATGGCATAGCGCCAACAACTGCATTTTCGAAACTAAGATTATAAGGTTGATAAGCAGGGGCTGCCTCGAATTGGGCAAAAGCAACAGTACAAAACGATAGAAAGAGTATTATATATTTCATGTTTTTCAGAATTTGTATTTTATATATCTATATTGACACCTGAACACGTAAAACGTCTCAAATGATTGAAAGTTTTTGCAAATTAATCGTTATTTGGGAATTGGTCTTAGCTACAGTATTCTTATTGAAACCTAGTTACTTACTTATTAGTTTGTCAACTGAATACTTACCTGGACCAACTAAGAATATAACTAGATACATAGCTAAATAAATGAATGACATCTCTCTATCTCCAAATGCATCACCACCGTGGATAATGAAAAACGCAGTAGCCATAGTGATAATAAGTGGTATAACTGTAAATCTAGTAGCAAACCCGACTGCGACAAGTACCCCGCAGAATAACTCACCGAATATAGCTAGAATAAGAGATAACTGACTTCCAATACCAAAAGGATCAGGAAAAGAATCCACCGCTTTGCTATAGTTCTCCATCTTGCCTAATCCGTGATTAAATGCCATAGTTAATCCCGATACTAATCTTAGTATAAGCAAACCTAAGCTTGCTTTATTGTCTGCTGTTCCAATTGCGAATAATTTCATGTTTTATGCTTAATTTTTTAATAATTTTTTCAAATATAAACAATTTTTTAAGTTAGAGTATATATTATTGACAGACCAAGAAGAAACTTCTTCGATTTAAATAATGAGTTTAATAGATATAAGCATATTCATTGTTTATTTTTTAGCAATGTTGGCAGTCGGTTTTTACTTCTATCGAAAGAATGAATCCTCAGAGGATTATTTTCTTGGAGGAAGATCTATGGGTAGTTGGCATACTGGATTATCAGTAGTCGCTACTGATGTTGGGGGTGGTTTTTCTATTGGGTTAGGAGGTCTTGGCTTCGGTATTGGACTATCAGGTTCTTGGATGTTATTTACTGGACTTATTGGTGCTTGGCTATCAGCTGTGTTTCTAATCCCTAAAATAAGACGATTACCTGAGCTAGAAACTCTTTTTACATTCCCTCAGATATTTAATATCTACTTTTCAAAAAAAGTAGCCCTTACTGCAGGAATCATAACTGCAATTGGATATATAGGATTCTCATCTTCTGCTATACTTGCAGGTGCCAAACTTTCATCTGCTACATTCGAAAGTCTTGATATGGATGTTGCAATTATTGTAATGGGTATAGTAGCAACTGTCTATACTACATTTGGTGGATTAAAAGCAGTTATTTATACAGATACTATTCAGTGGTTAATACTGATTGTTGGTCTTTCTCTTATTGGAGTACCTCTGGCATACAATTATTTAGGTGGTTATGAAGTAATCATTACACATTTACCAACTGAATTTTTCCGTTTTGACAATATAGAATGGATAACATTAGTTAACTGGGGTGTAACAATAATTCCGATTTGGTTTATTGGGATGACACTTTATCAAAGAATTTATGCTTGTCGATCGGAGAAAGATGCTAAAAAAGCATGGTTTATAGCTGGTCTATTCGAATGGCCAATAATGGCTTTTATGGGAGTAGTTTTGGGGTTACTAGCTCGTGTTGCCTATGAACAAAATATGTTTGTAGATTATGGGTTTGGTACTGGTGAAATAATAGATGCTGAAATGGGTTTACCCCTATTACTAAGACACATATTTCCAATCGGATTAATGGGACTTATGATGTCTGCGTACTTTTCGGCTATTATGTCCACAGCTGACAGCTGTATGATGGCTGCTTCTGGGAATATTGTTACAGATATAATAGAAAATTTCAAAAAGTTAGACAAGAAATCATATCTTAAAATATCTCAACTAACTACTTTTGCTGTAGGAGGAGCTTCAGTTATTATAGCATATTTTTCTACTGAAGTACTTGGTCTAATGCTGTATTCATATTCATTTATGGTATCTGGTTTACTTATACCATTGCTTGGAGCATTATTCTGGAAAAATTCAACGACAAACGGTGCTTTTACGTCTATGTTATCAGGTGGTTTTACTACTTTGAGTCTAAAAGTTTTGCAACTTAATGGTATAATTGATTTGCCTTTAGGACTTGACCCTATTATATTTGGCTTAGCAATAAGCTTGATAACGTTTGTGGTTGTTAGCAAATATGGAAATAGAAAGTTAATTGTTCAGTAAATACTAGATAAAATGGAAATAAAAAGAATAGACGTCAAGAGTGATAACAATAAAGTAGAGACATTAGATGAAATAAGTAAGTTTCTATTCAAACATCTTGAACAATATGGCGATAAGCTAGAATCAATTCAAGCAGCTATGGAATATTCGTTATCTACTGATAATAGCAAAGGTGGGTTCATACTAGCTGCATACGAAGATAGTGAAATTGTTGGTGCTGTAGTCATCAACAGAACTGGTATGAATGGGTATATCCCAGAGAATATACTAGTATATATAGCCGTTCACTCTAATTCAAGAGGCAAAGGATACGGGAAAAAACTAATGGAAAAAACAATAGCAGAGACAGAAGGTGATATAGCTCTCCACGTAGAAGCAAATAATCCAGCTAAGAAACTATATGAAAAGCTTGGCTTTACTAATCCGTATTTGGAAATGAGGTTGAAGAAATAAAATGGCTTATGTAACACTAAACAAGAAAAATCTGAACAGTAATTTTGACTATCTAAAGGGATTATTCAAAGAGAATAATAAAGAATGGGCGATAGTAAGCAAAATACTATGTGGAAATGAAGAGTATTTGAAAGTATTGTGCGATTTGGATATAAATGAAATATGTGACTCACGAATTAGTAATCTAAGGCTAATAAAAGAGATAAATCCAAATATCAATACAGTCTATATCAAACCACCTGCTAAAGATAATATAAGTGAAATGGTTCGCTATGCAGATGTAAGTTTCAATACAGAATTCTCAACTATAAAATGGATAAGTGAAGAAGCGGTAAGACAAGGCAAAACACATAAGATAATAATAATGATTGAACTTGGTGATCTGAGAGAGGGAGTACTCGGTGATGATCTGACAGAATTTTATAAGACAGTATTCGAGTTACCTAATATAAAGATAACAGGCATAGGCTCAAACCTCAATTGTCTTTACGGTGTACTACCTTCCACTGATAAGCTATTACAATTGTCACTTTACAAAAAGCTGATAGAAGCTCAATTCAATCAAGAGATACCATGGGTGACTGGTGGAACTTCAGTAGTTATTCCACTACTTTTCAAAAAACAGATACCTATGGATATGAATCATTTCCGAGTGGGGGAGACGCTTTTTTTCGGTAAAAATCTGATTGACGATAAAGTAATAGAAGGTATGAATGATGATGTATTCAGACTACATTCACAAATAATAGAGATTACTGAAAAGCCAAAAATACCTACTGGAGTAATGGAAGTAAACCCATCGGGTGAGCAATTCGAGATTAACGAAGATGATTATGGTAAAAGCTCATATCGTGCATTAATAGATTTTGGAGTACTAGATATATCGAGTTCGGATTTTCTTATACCACAAGATGATGATATAGATATAGTTGGTGCTAGTTCTGATATGATAGTTATTGATCTTGGAGAAAATAAAAAGAGTCGCAAAGTAGGTGATATTATTGAATTCAAAATGAAATACATGGGTGCACTTAGAGTATTCAATTCAGATTATATTGATAAAATTGTAATCTAGTGCTGCTCTAAATGTTTTTTGAGGAAGCCTCCATGTGCTTCATCTATTCTGTTTTGGATGATAAATGCAGAATTATCAACAGCTAGTATCTCCGTTTTCAATTTTGAAACTTCAAGTTTAGTAGTGACTGTATATATAATATCAATTTCTTTTTCAGAACCGTCTGGTTCTAATCTGCCGCGTTTACCTTTCAATATAGTTACACCTTTACCCAAATCATCTATTATCATATGTCTTATATCCTCATGTTTATCAGAAATGATAGTCAAATCCAAGTACTCATTGAATCCATGAATGAAGAAATCAACTGTTTTAGAAGCAGACATATATGTTAGCATAGCGTATAGTGCAACTTCAATTTCTAATAGGAGTGCTGCAAAACTGAAGATGACAATATTTAGAATAGCGATGATGTCGCCAATACTAAATGCTGATGTTCGAGTAAAATAAAGAGCTAAAACCTCTGTACCATCAATTACACTACCACCTCTGATAGATAAGCCAATGCCTGCACCAAGGAAAAACCCACCAAAAACGGCAATAAGTAGCTTGTCGTCAGTTACTTGTGTGTATGGCATAAAGGTAACAGCAAGTGAGAGTCCAGCAATTGCGAATATTGTCTTAATGATAAAAGCTTTAGATAGTATTTTTGCTCCAAGTAACACAAATGGAAGATTAACTAATACAATTAACAAACCGATATTCAATCCAGTAACTTCTTTGATAAGCAATGCTATACCCATAGCACCACCATCTAAGAAACCTTGAGGTAGCAAAAAACCTTTTAGCCCAAAAGATGCTGATAGAATACCAATCAGTATATATAATAAATTTTTAAGTTGTGTTTTCATCTTCCAATCTAATAAAAAAAGCTCCGTAAATCAGAGCTCAAGTTTTATAAATGTTATTTTTCTAATTAATCATCAAAACGGCTATCAAAGTCGTCGTCTATTTCTTTACTCTTCGAGGAATAGTCGTCATTGAATTCGAAATCGTCTTCCTCGTCTTCACGAGACTTACCATTTTTCCTGTCATCTAGTATTAGCATATTGTCAGCTAGTATCTCTACAACTTGCCTCCTGTTACCTTCAGAATCTTCGTAGTTTCTCGTTTGCAATCGTCCTTCTACGTATATCCGTGTACCTTTGGTCACTAATTTATCTATAACTTTTGCTAACCCTCGCCAAGCAACTACAGTGTGCCAATCAGTGTGTTCCTTTAGGTAACCATCTTTATCTTTCCAACTCTCCGAAGTAGCCATACGAAATGAAGTGACGGGCACACCCCCTGGAGTTTCTTTCAACTCAGGTTCTTTTCCTACATTACCAATCAACATTACTTTGTTTAAAGTTCTGGACATTATTATACTCCAAGCTATTCGTTAAAATTCCGTTTCTAAATTGATACGCCTTTGACTTATATCTAGGGTATAATTTATAATAAAAAATTCCATCTTGCAAATGGAATTTTAAATTATTTTTCTTTTATAACTTTAGCTCTTTGAGGAGTTTCTCGGATATCTCGTTGAGCACATTGTCATTCTCATAGAATCCTTGTTTTATCTTGGATTTGATAGGCCCATATTTGAGCACTTCAGTAGATAATTCTAAAGAGTCTTTTTTAACTTCTTTGCTTTCTACTTCAGACTTAGCTTCAGCTTTTTGTTTACGCTCTTTGTCTTCGTAGATTTTATTATGTGAGTTAGCGGCATTTATCTTCACTTTCCACTCTCCTTATACAAAAGGACATTCTTTTGCTTTTCACGTTGTTTTAACTCTTCTTCCATGCTATTTACTTTACTTTTGAGTAATCTAAGAGCATTTTCATCCTTGACTCTTAGAGGTTCCATCATACTCTTCCACTCGGATTCATGATCCCGTATAGTTTGCTTGTTCTTATCATCACTGATAAAAGCATCTATTTGTTTTATAAATGATGTTCTTTTTTGATATAAACTATCTAGATTATCTAACCCCTCATTAGTGTCGGATAGATTATCTATTATACTATTAGTTAATGAGTTCAACTCATTTACTAATGGCTTTATATTGTTATCAAATACGGACATCAGCTATATTATTACTTTCTATCATATCATTTACCATTCTAGCTATTTTCAAAGATACTTCAGGAGGATATTGTCTTACGACTTCTTTCGTATCCGGATTTATTATTTTTAAAATTAGCTTATCTGTTTCTTCATCTGTGCTAAATTGAGCAATTAATGAATCATCTTCTAATAATTTAGATATTTCACTTTCTATTTTCTTAGGATTAAAAGTTGATTGAAATTCATCATTAGATTGTTTATCCACCTTTCGCGAAGTTTGATTCACTTCGGTAGGGACGTTTTTATTAGCTAGATTTGACATTAAATGGTCAAAGTTTGAGCTAATTGATTCTGAGTTTCCAATTGATTTTATCATAATTACACCTCAGTGCGATTAAAAAATATTATTATTTAGGTATTAAAACCCTGTAGAAAATTGTGAGAATGAACTATATTGAGTCTGTGCCGTTAGGTAAGTACTTAATATATTCTCGTATTGTTTTCTTAAATTGTTTGCTTGTGAATCTATTCTTAGTTTCAATTGATCGTAGCGTTTGTCGTAACTCTCTATCTGTTGAACTAATGATTGCTTCTTACTTTTTATAATTCCATCATCACCTTTTAGAGATGAAACTATATTCTCTAATTTTGATATAAATCCATCTGGAGATGTAAATATATCTGCTATTTTCTGGGGGTCATCTTCCAAAAATTCTTTTAGTGCATCTTTGTTTGATAACTTGAGATTACCTGAAGAGTCGGGTTTAATACCAATCACTGTTAGATAATCCGGTGCTCCAGAATCTAAACCATTAACTTTTGTAGAAGGTAGTGAACGAAGTGAACTGTATAAGCTATTTGCACTTGCATCTCCTCTTCTTATTGATTTATTGTTATTCACTAGAGCTAATGCACTATTGTAAGCATCTAACAACGGTTGTATTATACTTGCTACTCCATCTACGTCTATCTCAGTACTAAGAGTCTCAGCTTCATCAGCAGAATCATGGACCTTGTTCAAAATAAATTTGAAACCATCTATTACATCTTCTAAGTTATTAGATGATCTAGTAACAGTTATACCGTTTATTTCCGCTTCAGAATTCAAATCAGCAGTGTTTGCTTTTCTATATCCAGCATTATTAGTATCAAATGCAACCCTAGTGGTGCTATTCGGATTTAAAACACCTTCGTCTAATCCAATATTGGCTAATAAATTGCCAGCCCCATTAGAAAAAATAATTTTATTATCTTCGCCTAATTCAGAAGTATTAAAAGATAATCTAGCTGTTGTACTAGTATCTTTTACAACTGAAGCAGAGAGTTTGAAATCATCTTCCGCATTGACAGCGTCAGCAATTTTCTGCATAGCCTGTTGATATGTCTCAGAGTCATCTAATTCAACACTTAAAGTACGGCTATCACCATTAACTTCAACAGTAAATTCGAATGTACCACTAAAACTACCGAAATCATCTGCAGAATTCACTCTACTCGAAACTAAAGAATCAGAACTTGCCAATCTATTAACTTTGACAGTATTGGTACCAACACTAGCATCTCCGTCCGCAGTAGCTGTTACGTATTCAGCTCCGGTTGAGGCTACTTTCTTAACACCAAATTTCTTATCAAAATCATTTGCTTGGAATGTATCTATCTGAGTTACTATGGAATTAATACGAGTATTCAGTGCGGTAAAAAATGAATTTTTAGCTTCTAATTCACTTTTCTTGTTCTGAATTCTATTTAATTTTGGCTGTTGAGTTTGCAAATAAGACTGCACAAGCAAGTCAGTTTGCGTCTGGTTACCACCACCTAATAGACTATTTATATCACTCATAATAAAACCTAGTTTTCAAGCTTAAAGGCCAAAGCCCATGTATCACGTAATTCTTTTATTATTTTGTAAGCTTCGTCATATTTCTTTTGGTATATACATCTTTGACAATATTCGTACAATCTGTATAATCTTGTCGATGTTTCGCCATAATCGAAGTTAAGAGCTCCCATTAGTTCTATTAGAACTTTGCTCATTTTTTCGATGTCATTTCTTTTATTACTTACTAAGAAAAGATCATACATTTTGAGTATTAACTTTTCTTTACTCCAAGAGAGAACCTCTTGCTCTACGTAAGAAGGGGCTTTTTTCCCTTTACCAGTACCATAGGCTTTGCTAGCCGCAATTTTCTGAACTTGAGTATTCATTACTATATTATCTTCCTTGACTTTTTAGTTTTTAACTATGAAAGACGGCTGCAAAAATCGAGCCGTC
The DNA here is from genome assembly GCA_024636855.1 of Ignavibacteriota bacterium. Taxonomy (GTDB): domain Bacteria; phylum Bacteroidota; class Ignavibacteria; order Kapaibacteriales; family UBA2268; genus PGYR01. The sequence continues at coordinate 48,464 of JAGXGG010000105.1, forward strand.
TTTCAAGTTTGAAATTATAATTATTGCTTTTAGCTTAGCTAAAAATCTTATCCAAATAACTGTAAATAAGTTTGAGGATTTTGATTTGCTTGAGATAAAGTAATAATTGAAGTTTGTTGCAAGAATTGGTTTTTAACCAAGTCTAATTGCTCTTCAGCAACATCAACATCTTCTATTCTTGAAATCGCAGATTTGTAGTTTGTTATCTGTGAAGTTAACAAATCTTCTTGCGAATTCAATCTAGCTTCTAGTCCACCGACAAATGCTGCAACTTTACTTACGTTATCTAATGCGTCAGATAAACTAGTAAGAGTTGTAGAGATATTGTCTTTACTAAATATACCTAGATTAGTATCAGAAACAGCATCTAAATCAGCTAAATCAAGATCAGTAATACCAGCAAAATCTTCTGTATTATCAGTATTTAACTGAAAAGCATTAGTTGTATTAAAGTCAGAATTGTTAACTGAAGTTAGATCTACTGAGATTGTGATTAGAGAGTTGCTTTCGCCAAAGCCTATTACGAAATCACCTGAGAACGAACCGTTCAACAATTCTTGACCACCGAATACAGTAGAGTCAACAACAGTTTGGATTTGCTCAGATAATCTGTAAGCAGCTTTTGCAAGAGCTACTTTTTCATCTGTACCCAAAGCGCCAGAAGAAGCTTGAGAAGCTGCATCCTTGATTTGAGTAAGTAGGTTAGTGATGTTATCTAACGCATCTTGAGAGATGGAAGTAACATTTTTTGCTTCGCCAACTGCATTAAGTGCAGCTTTCAATGAAACGTTTCTAGAATTTAATGAACGAGACGTGATATAACCAGCTACGTCGTCCGATGCTGCGTTGATTCTTTTACCAGTCGATAAACGTAATTGCGATTTTGCAATTGCTCTATTAGATGACAAAAGTGAATTGTACGCGTTTAGTGCGGGAATATTAGTTCTTATTCTACCGCCTGATGATATTGATGATGGCATTACTACCTCCGTGTGTAATTAATTAATAATGTGAGGGCATCCTGCCATTTTATAATAAAATTTTCCTATCAAAATCAATTATCGGAGCTAGTTTAGAATACTTTAGCTTTTTTTCCACATTTTTACCAAAAAAGTGAAGTTTCGTTCAGTTCTTCAACTTCGAAGCTATATATTTCTACTTCTGTACCTGCCCCTGTTTGGAACAAAGTGTACTCTGATGCGGGGATTGAAGTCTTGTGGTGGGTTAATGTATCACAATCGACAATGAATGTAGTATAATCGCCATCTTGTGTTATTCTAATGATATGTTTTTCATTATTTCGTAATAATATATTAGGATTGAAGCCAATTAACCTACTATTCTCATATATATTAGCCCCACTTTCAGTAAAGATAAACTTCAACCCAATTGTAGTGTCTTTTTCTAGAGGTGAAGTTCTTTCTGTTAGTTTTAGATAGTCACCCTTGACTTTTTTTAGAATAAATGATTTGTCATATTGTGTTACATCATACTCTCGTATTGCTGTAGATGAGTTTTCTTCAATTAGAAGTGCATCATCTGCTATCAAGCTAACAGTCAATGGATTATCTCCTCTATAGCCAACCACAGTAGGCAAGGCTATATTACGAAATTTATTCAGTGCATAGTAATCCGAAGCACATGAAGTGAGTAGGGATACTATTAATATGAGGATTATTTTTTTCATTGATTTCTATATTTGAATCAAATTACGAATAATTTCATCTTTTGGCAAATAGGGGTTGAGTTATAAATATTATCCAATTCATATTGCGAGAGAACACTTATTGCAGTTCACAGTAATTAGATGAATCTAATATTTATATAAGTATAACCAATTATTACCCTACGCCCCAGCGATATAGTTAACCAAATCAGAATAAGTAATAATTGATACTACATTGTGTTCTTTGTCAGACACAAAAATTGTTTTGCCTTGTGCTAATTTTTCTTGAATACTTTGTAAAGGTGTATCATGTTGAACTATCTCGTAATCATTCGACATAACGAGATTTATATTATCGTTAAGGTCAATCGAACCATCAAAAAGGGGCGTTGCTAACTTGCTTTCGCTAACGTATCCAACTAATGAGTCACCTTTGAAAACTGGTAATTGCGATATATCACTTGCTTTCATTATTTCAACCGCATGACCTATGCTCTTATCATCTTGCATTTTTATTAGCTTTGTTGCTTTTCCAGTGTGGTGGAGCATCTCTCCAACGGTTGTATTGTACGGACTATCAGTGTAACCACCATCTTTCATCCATTGGTCGTTGAATATTTTACCAGTATATCTGTTCCCAGAGTCTGGTAATATCACCAATATTTTCTTAGGTGAGTCTAAGCTCTCAGCATATCTAATAGCTCCTACTACGGCTGCTCCGCTACTACCACCAGCATATATACCCTCTTCTGTTAGTAAGCGGCGAGTCATTACGAAAGATTCCTTATCGTCTATCATAACAAAATCATCTATTACGCTGAAATCAAGATTATCGGGGAATATATCTTCACCTATTCCCTCTAATACATAGCCATGTGCTTCTATTACTTCGCCAGTTTTCCAAAATGGAGCTAATATAGATCCTTGGATATCGATACCTACTATCTTAACATCCGGCATTACTGATTTCAGATATTTCCCTGTTCCAGAGATAGTACCTCCAGTACCAACTCCACACATAAATACATCGAAATCGCCACCGGTTTGGTCAAAAATCTCAGGACCTGTAGAACGAACGTGCGCTTCTTGATTGTCCAGATTGTAGTACTGATTGGCGTAAAATGAATTAGGAGTAGTCTCCGCTATTCTTTTTGCAACGCTATAATAAGAGCGTGGATCATCCGGAGCTACATTAGTAGGGGTTACAACTACTTTTGCTCCATAGGCACGTAGATTATTGATTTTCTCAATAGATTGTTTATCAGGCAAAACGAATATACATTTGAACCCATATACAGCCGCATACATAGCTAATCCAACTCCTGTATTACCAGAAGTACCTTCTACTATAGTACCACCCGGCTTTAGATCGCCACGTTCAATTGCTTGCTCTATTATGTGTTTTGCTATACGCTCTTTGATTGATCCACCTGGATTCATATATTCTAACTTAACATATATGTCGGAATCTACATTCGTAGCTAATTTGTTCAAACGAACGATTGGGGTATTACCGATTACATCTATTACATTTTGATTGAATTTTTTCATTGACATGGTCTTATTCTACTTTGATTTAATATTTAGCCACAAAATTAAATAATAATATAGTTTTTACCTATTAGGACTAATTCTTTCAAATTAATACAAACTAAATTAATAAATTAATCAATTGCTGCCAAGTTACATTAAATAGACGATAGGAGAAATATCAAAAAAGCCTTATATTATAAAATAATTTCAACCAAAAAATGATATAAAATGTCTGATAGTATACCTTGCCCAAAATGCGATTATGAATACACCTATGAATTGAACGCAATATGGAATTGCTCTAATTGTGGGCACGAATGGAATCCCGAAATAGAAGTAGTGACGCCAGATGGCTTAATAGTGAAAGACTCAAACGGTGCATTGCTTGCTGATGGCGATACTGTAGTAGTCATCAAGGATTTACCAGTAAAAGGATCAACAAAGCCAATCAAAGGTGGTACAAAGGTCAAAAACATACGTCTACGTGATGGTGACCACAATATTGATTGCAAAATTGATGGCTTTGGCGCTATGGCTCTGAAATCAGAGTTTGTTAAGAAGGGGTAGTTCTATATTAATATTACAAATGATTATTTTAATCACTATTATTAATTCAAATTTACTTCTTAGTACCTTTCAGGGTTACAATAACTGATCTCGAATAGAATCTACCTTCGGGTAATTTGTTGTCATAGATTTCATTTTTAACTTTACCACGACCAATTGCTTTATCACTACTCACTTCTAGTGCATTTGCTACTGCTATTGCTCTATCGTAAGATAATTTAACATTGTATTCTTCATCACCTATCATGTCAGAATATCCTTCTATAGATACGATTTGTGATTTATCAGTGATTCTTTCTTTCACTAGATTCAGAGTTACCTCTGCTACTGGTGGCAGTTGAGTTATATTGTACCCAAATAGGATTAGATTATACTTTTCAATTTTAGCATCGTTGACGAATTTTTGTACAAAACTCATTTCAGATGAATTTTTCTCATTTGTGAGTATCTCACCAGTAAAGCTTTTTTCGGTGCCAATACTATCTCTTACATTCAATTTGAAGCTTAGTGGGTTTTCCTCTGTTGGTAATTTCCCCAAGTCCTCTATAGGATTCCATTCCAACGATTCTGGTGGATTACCGATACCTGAGAATGTCTTTTTTACACCTTCATTATTGAATATCTGTATTTCCCAATTAGTTAATGGAAGTTTGGAATCAACTTTTGGTAGCATTGTCACTTCTAGATTCTTATCCGTAGAGCTAGTAGTGTCTGACATTAGTTGAGGTTTGAATATAGTCCAATCTTGAGGTACTATTTCAACTCTTCTATTCTCAGCTCGCCCATATTCATTGTCAGTTTTTGATGGTGTTTCTGGTAGATTCCTAGCTGAAATGGTGAATCTATCGGGGTTCAATTTCCAAACATTCACGAAATAATCTCGAACAGTTTCTGCTCTTTTCTGGGATAATTCCTTATTACCTTGCTCTAAATCAAAGTCAGAGTTACAGCCAACTAAATCTATTTTTACATTTGGGAATTTTTGGAATCGTTGCCCTAATATATTCAGAATATTGTGATAACCTGAAAGTGAATTATCAAAATTCAACTTGTCGGTCTTGAATACTTCTGCTTCTTTTTCAGAGATCAAATCATATCTATCTGGGATTTTCGAATCATATTCTTCGAAGAAAACATATCCTAAAATAGCTTCGAATTTCAAATCTTTATCGTATTTCACAAAAATAGTATCGCTAGAATACTCTTCGTTTAGCTTAACTTGGAAATCAGCCACTATAGCTGAAGTAGCGATAGGTATTATAATCTCTGGTTCTATTGGTACGACTGGTTCTGGTTCTTTCACAATTGGTTTTTCTTTGATTGAGTATTTGAGCTGTACACCCAAATTCAAAGAACTAACAGTCCATTCGACATCAGAAACTACATTTCCAAATCTATGTGTGTAGCTTACAGTAGGAGAGAGGAACATATCATTGTTATTATCTAAAGGTAAATCATAGCTGACACCTAATGAGACTAATGGTAATATGCTTGATATATTCTCAAGAGAACCACTTACTTCATTTCTTACTGTTTTTCCATTTTCAAAAGTAATGTCTTGGGGCTGCTTTAGTGTTTCTTTTTGTTTGATATCCGCTGAAAGTAGATAATTGAACCCAACTCCTACAAATCCATTCAAGTTTTCAATTATGTTAGCAGTTATAGTTGGTTCAAATAGAATTGAAGGAAGTGCAACATCTATTTCATGAAGGAAAACACCGTTTCTTGGCTCGTTATCTGGGCCTGGGACTATTTTATTTTCAGTCTGCGAAATCAAGGCTGAAAGATCACTATACCCTAATTTGACACCTATTTGCAAATCCGAATTGATGTTATAATTAGCCAAAAACCCAAAATTCATACCTAATCCGTCGCCAGATTCATAGTTTGTACCACAACAAGGAAAATTAGGTAGTGATTGGAACGAAGTCGAATATTGATTTATTCCCATTCCACCATAAATTCCTATATCACCTATCTGATCAATCTTGCCTTGAGACATCAGAAAGATAGGTAATAGGAAGGCTATTAATACTATTATAATTTTTTTCATACTATTTCTGTATGGCTATTTTCTTTGTAAATATTTCATTTGGCGTAGTTAGTACTATATAGTAAACCCCAGAAGGAATGTTTGATACACTTTTAGTAGTGCTATACAGACCAGACTCATTTGATAAATCACTATATCTAGCTACTACTTCACCTTTAGTATCAACTATTTCCATCTTATTAGCACCTGACTCACGAAGTTGGTAATCTATATTAATAGTACTCATAGCAGGATTTGGGAATGTATTCGTTATACCTGCCTCTACTGAGCGGTATATAAGTCTATAAACTCCATTAACCTCACATACACCTTTCAATTGGAAAAAGCCATTATTGGTAACTGTAACTATATTTTCTGTCCATTGGAATTCTTCTATAACAAGGTCTGTAGAAACTACTGATCCCAACATTGTTTTGAATCTTAGATTGTATAGAACTCCAGTGGAGTCAGAGAAATCGCCAGAAATTTTGATACTACAATCCTCGCTTTGTCCACATTCTGGAGTTCCATCAATTGGGTAAAGTATAGTAGAGTTGAATCGAATAGTAGCAGTCCATGTATGAGTAGACCCAGAAAACTGTCTTGAATTAACTAACATAAGCGGAACATCTATATCAATTCCAGTTTCTGATTCCACTTTAGGTAAAGTGACAACCGCAGTTGCTACAGTGTCATTTATACCTTTGTTAATAGAATACCAGAAACCGAGACTTTTAATATTGTTACCGTCACCAGTAATGCCGATGAAACTTTGTCCTATTGTCGAACGGAGTATGTGATTACCGTCTGTGGTCTTATTACCACCTGAACTAAGTACACCTTTCTCTAATTTGGTTTGTGCAAACAAACTAGAAAAGCTAAAAAGTAATATAAGTATAAATATATTTTTCATAATATTAATCCATGTGGAACCATTGTCCACCATATCTTATGAAGCTAGCCGCTGTTTTTGAAGCTAATGTATAATTAGATGCCCCAGCTACTGTTATAGTTCCACCTGAGTTGTTGATTACCATTACTACAGTCCCGTTCTCATTACTAGGTAGAGCAATAGAACCACCTGGATCTGAGCTATAAACAAAAACTGATTTACCTTTTGTAGTACTAGTTGAGCTAGAAGACTCAATAGAACCAAAGACTAAAACACCATAATCAGATGAACTAGAACTACCAATTTTAATTCCGTTATCACTATCACTGGTAGATGCAATATACAATTTTGTATTTGAAACAGCAGTTTTTCCAATTCCAATGTTTCCATCAAAAGTTTTATTACCTGCGAATGTTTGTGCCGAAGTAGTTACTGCTCCTGATTGAGAATCGCTGGCATCTCTTACTGTAAAAGGACTAGCTGAAGTACCAGCACCCGTTATGGGAGCAGATACTGTTACCGAGCTACCACTATTAAATGAAGACCAGTCTTCTTTACTTAGATATCCATCAGTTGTAGCTGTTGCTTTTGGTAGAGTTAGTGTCATATTTGCAGCTCCTACTAAACGATCAGTTCCATTTGACACAGTAATAGGGCCACTAGAAATAACATTACCTGTAGAGATATCTATTGGATTAGTTGCTGAACCATTTCCTTTTAGAGGTGGATCTACAAAGACACTGTCTAATTTTTTCTTGAATGATAGATAATCAACAGAGCTTACATATCCATCTTGAGTTCCGCTAGCTTGTCTTACGTCTATTGGATTAGATGTAGAACCATCACCAAATACTGGGTCACTCGTAGCAATAGCGCCAACTGTTGCATTATAGAAAGTATTCCAATCATCTTTGCTTAAATATCCATCTGTTGTGCTGTTTGCCTTAGCCATAGCTAAAGGTGAAGATGTTGTCCCGTCACCAGTTAGTGGTGCCGTTCTAGCTACGGTTGAAAGTTTGTTGTTAAATGTGTTCCAATTTGTTTGAGAAAGATATCCACTAGAAGATGTACTTGCTTGAGCAATTGCAATATTTACATTTGATGCGCTTACTACGCTATTGTTACCATTAGTAACTGTTATTATACCATCACCAGACATGTTGGAAGTTCTAACGGTAAGTGGACTTCCAGAAGTCCCGTTACCATTAAGAGAAGCATCTGAAACTACGTTTGTTAACTTGTTACTAAATGTATTGAAGTCAGAATTATGTAGATAGCCACTCACACTAGCAGTTGCTCTATCCATTTTAACAGGGTCAGAGGTAGAGCCATCACCAGTAATAGGAGAGGTTGTTGCTACAGATGAACTGTTATTATTGAATTTAACCCAGTCAGTAGCTGATAGATAACCGTCGGTAGTACTATTTGCTTTTGTTATTCCAAGAGGAGTCCCACTAGTTCCATCACCTGTTAAAGGACCAGTTTTAGAAACAGTAGATAATTTGTTGTTAAAAGTAGTCCAATCTGTCGAAGCTAAATAACCATTTGTAAAACTATTAGCTTTTGAGATTGACAATGGTTGGGAGCTAGTACCATTACCAGTTAAAGGTGCAGAGGAACTAACAGTCGTTAGTTTATTATTAAATGTAATCCAATCTGCAGCTGTCAAATACCCTGTTGTAGAACTAGAAGCTTGATCTAGTTTCAGAGGATTAGAAGCAGTTCCATTTCCTGAAATAGGTGAGTTAGCAGAAACAAAATTAAGTTTGTTATTAAAAGAATTCCAATCTGAACTTAATAAATAACCACTATTGCTAGCATCAGCTCGAGGTAATCTAACTCTGTCAGATGTTGTACCAGTACCCAAAAGTGGTGATTGAACCCATGTAGTAGATGTGTTATTGAATTTAAGCCAATCAGCAGAAGTTATATATCCATCTCTAGAAGCATTCGCACTTTGCAAGTTCAGTGGATTACCACTAGTACCATCACCTTGTATAGGAGAGGTAGCAGAGACTGTCGCTAGTTTATTATTGAAAGTAGTCCAGTCAGAAGAAGCAAGGTAACCATTAGTAGAAGCATTTGCTTGATTCATTGATAATGGATTACCAGAAGTACCATTGCCTGTAATAGGTGCTGTACTAGTTACGTTTGATAATTTA
>JAGXGG010000106.1 GCA_024636855.1 Ignavibacteriota bacterium
GAGTAATCTTCCTCAGAAGTTCCTTTGTGGAATATAATCTTGAAAGATACCAACGGGTGTGTATTACTATAGAAATGCAATAACTGTGAGTCATTGCTTATATTTATTCTCTTTGTATTGGGAGCTAAAAAAGCAGGGATGTCAGTACTCGCAGGGGGTACAGACCAATCAATTGTTTTATTATTATAATCATTCATAGTCATGCAAATTACGAATTATTTCATGTAAAGTCATTAAGTTTATATAATATTATTGCTTTACGAGTTATGAAATTATTTTGTTATTTATCCAATCATATTTTTGAAGTCAACGAAGTTTAGCTTGTCCGCTAGACTGATGGCTGCTTTCTTGTAGCTTGCAGACATCTCTGGATCTTGCTGTTCTACTATTTTAGATATATTAGTGATGGTGAGTAGCTTTAGTTCAACTGGTAACTTCATAGACATACGTGCAGCTAACCTTAGCTTTTCCAAAGCTTGAACGGTTCGTCCTTGTTCGGCATCTAGCAGAGCAGATGTGTTTAGTATGAAGCATTCTGCTTGTGAATTTGGTTTCGCTTTTATCAATTGTGTTGCTTCGTTTATTTTGTTTTCTGCAGTAGTATAGTCGTTTAAACTTATATATGTTTTTGCAATGATTGAGAGTAGCTGTACTTTCTCAATTAGTCGTAATCTACTAGTATTAGTTTGGTACAAGTTCTCTGCTTTACTTATTGCACTTTCATATCTAGTAGCGAATATATCGTCTAGAACTTCATTTCGAGCAAACACAAAATCGAAATCTTCATTGATATTCCCTACTACCACTGTACCACTTATATTACCTTCATCACTTTCTTCGGAAGTACCGTTGCCATTTCCATTTCCGTTCCCATCTACCTCTGCTAATTCTTCAGGATTATATTTCTTTGCATTTTCATTACTAATCTGAGTCATACGCTCAGCTAACTCTTCATTTTCTGCTTCTTTACTATGGGCTGCTAGATATGGCGCTATTTGCTCTTTCTCATCATCATCTGCGTTGTCGTAGAGTTCCTTTAACTCTTTCGAGACAATCCCATGAAGTGCAATTTTCTCCTCATATTCCAACCCACTAAGGAAATACTCATGGTAGAATGCTTGAGTGAACTGATAAATTGTAGTTTTTACGCCGTATCTGATATTAGCGCCTATGCTACGTATAACGGTAGATTTTTGTGAGATAGTACGCAATCGTTGTATTACGTCCACTACATCTGTATTGAGTAATTTGCTCATCATATATGCTGAAAACTCTCGCCCTTCGGCGCTGCATATAGCCAGTAGATTCCTATCGCTATCGCTGAGCTCATTTATGTTCTCAGCTAACGCTGCACTTGCCGTTACAGGCATGTGAACGTCATTCAGATTCAGCGTTAGCTCACCTGAATCATTGAAAGGAGGATGTTTTTCGAAATAATGCAAGTATTCATTGAGGATACCTGGATTCCCAAAACTCTTTTCCATAACCCAGTTAACGAATTCCTCGTTGTCTTTGTAATGGCTGAGGTTTGCTCGGAAATAACTTTCAGTTTCTTTACTATTTAGATTATTTAATCTTATTCGTTTTATGTCGTTATTCTCTGTGACTATAAGTGGGAACAACGGAATAGATGGATCTGAAAAATCTGATCTTCGATATGAAAATATTAATAATATTGGCTGGTCGCCATTTGCGAATCGACGAATCATATCTACTGACGAAGCATCTGCCCACTGCATATCGTCTATCATCAGTACTAATGGTGATTTGTGTGCAAAGCTACAGAATGCATTATAGAACTCATCAATAGCACTTATCTTATCGTCTGTTTTTTCTTGGCTAGATTCTTTTTTATAATCTCTCCAATCCTTACTAATCTCTTTGACGGCATAGAATATCTCACCAGTTAAAGGCAAAGAAGCAAGTATAGAAATACCCAATCTCTTCTTGAATCTAGCTTTAGCAGATTTGTAATTGCCCTCTAGCATATTATCCATAGCAGTAGAAAATGGTTTTAGCTGTTGCAAATTTCCAACATTGAAATTCCCAATTGGAGCTTCATTTTCTAACATAAGGGAAATTACGGACTCATCTTTACGAGCTATTTTCATCATTTCTGTCATAAGAAATGATTTACCAGCACCTCCCTCGCCTTCTATTGCAATAACAGTACCTTTACCATTTTTCAGGTCTTTTAACTTTTGTTGAAATAGCACAATTTCGGAATCTATCCCAATAGGGAAATAGTTGTTTTCCATTACAATTTCTGTTTATTTTTTTATTCTAGTAGCTAATATACAAAAACTGTTCCGAATATATCTTTTGTAACAACAATTATTTAAAATTTTCGTAACTTTAGATATGTCTTTACGCACAAAAATATTATCAGCATTTTTACTATTTGCTTTTACATTCTCTACCATTGGTATTGTGATGAATAAGCACATATGTAGTGGGAATGTGAATAATGTATCTGCTTTCTTCAAAGCTGAACAGTGTGATCATGCTGAAAAGGCTAATGAAAATGTTCCTAAGTGTCACAAACAGAAATCATCAGAAAAGAAAAACTGCTGTAAAAATGATACAGAAGAACTAAAGAACAAAGAACAGTCTCTAACCTATCATAAGATTGAGATAGAACAATTAACTGTATTACATGCAGTTATAACATCTCTTTTCATTCCTAATGATTTACAGAGAGGACAGAATAATATCCCCATTTACGAATCGCCTCCACCTATTGCTATGAGGCAATCTCTACACAAAATACACGAGCAATTCTTAATCTAGGCTCCATTTTCTTAGAATTATTTACCATTTTTTGAAAATCATTGGAGTATTTATCGTGGTCAATTCGATCATCAAATTTTTTCTTGAGAATAGATTAGTAACTTTTCTATTACTCGCATTATTAGTTATATGGGGTGCTGCAGTTTCTCCCTTCAAATGGGATGTGACAAGTGCAATAAATGACCCTGTAGCTGTGGATGCTATACCAGATATTGGTGAAAATCAACAAATAGTATTCACTAAATGGATGGGGCGTTCACCTCAAGATATTGATAATCAAATCACATACCCGCTTACGACTTATATGTTGGGTATCCCTGGTGTGAAATCAATTCGTAGTTCTTCTATGTTTGGTATTTCAAGTATATATATCATATTTGAAGAAGATATAGAATATTATTGGAGTCGCTCGAGAATATTAGAAAAACTAAACTCTCTTCCGAGTGGATTGCTTCCTGAAAGTGTCTCACCTACCTTAGGACCGGATGCTACTGCACTAGGTCAAGTATATTGGTACACTATAGAAGGTAGAGATGAAAATGGAAAGCCTGCCGGTGGTTGGGATCTAGATGAGCTACGCTCTATACAGGATTTCTATGTCAAATATGGATTAAACTCTGCTTCGGGTGTTTCGGAAGTGGCTTCTATAGGCGGTTTTGTTAAGGAATACCAAGTAGATATCAACCCTGATGCGATGAAAACTTATGGTGTAAATATAAGTCAAGTTATAAATGCAGTCCGCAATTCTAACAAAGATGTTGGTGCTAAAACACTGGAGTTTAACAAAGTTGAATATCTCATTCGAGGACTCGGATATATAGATCAAGTAAGTGACTTAGAGAATGCCGTTATCAGGGTAAATGACAATACACCACTAACTATAAAAGATATTGCTAAAGTTAAGCTCGGCCCAGCTGACAGAAGGGGAATGCTCGATAAGAATGGATACGAAGCAGTAGGGGGAGTTGTAGTAGCCAGATATGGCTCTAACCCTATGGAAGTGATTGAGAATGTAAAGGAAAAGATTGCTGAAATTTCAAAAGGTCTACCACAAAAGACACTAGCAGACGGGACAATATCAAAACTAGAGATAGTACCTTTCTATGACCGTTCTCAGCTTATACAAGAGACATTAGGAACTCTAGAGGAAGCACTTTCGCTAGAAGTTCTAATCACAATCATCGTCATACTACTGATGGTAGGTAATATAAGAGCATCGATAGTAATCGCAGTATTATTACCCATTGCTATTCTAATGGTATTTATTGCGATGAAATACGCAGGAGTAGCTGCTAATATAGTCGCACTATCTGGAATAGCCATAGCTATAGGAACCATGGTCGATTTGGCTATAATACTAGTAGAAAATGTAATAGAATATCGTACACTATACCCCGATAAAAAATTACTGGAATTAATCTATCAAGCATCTGCAGAAGTGAGCTCTGCAATCATTACAGCTGTCACAACTACTATTGTTAGTTTTATACCTGTTTTTATGTTGCAAGGAGCAGAGGGGAAATTGTTCATACCTCTTGCTTTTACTAAGACATTTGCAATCATCTCTGCACTCATTATAACGTTATTTATATTACCAACTATTACATACTTACTTTTCTCTATTCGAGGTAAGAAGTCAATTAGTAGTTATCTTTTTGCAGGAATAGTAGTATTAGCAGGCATATTCGGAATGTTCGTTGTTTCGATTGTATTTGGGCTAACAGTTATTACTATAGGTATTCTATTGGGCATAGCAGCTAAGAAACCAGATTTGAAAAGTAAAATTTCTACAATCAATGTGTTTCTTGCGACACTCCTTGTTACATTAATACTGACTAAGTATTGGATGCCATTAGGTCCATCTGAATCCTTATTTCTAAATTTCTTTTTTGTGTTTTTACTTTTATTAGGAGTTCTTGGGTCTTTCAAATTGATAATACATTATTATGAGATTATACTCAATTGGTGTTTAGAAAATAAGGCTACTTTTCTGCTACTACCTTCATTAATTGTATTAATTGGTATAATGACGTGGATAGGATTTCCTAAAGTCTTTGGATTCGTAAATACAGGTTTTAATTCCATCGGAATTGATGTTTCGGAAACAAGACCTTGGAAGAATATGTCAGAAGCATTTCCAGGATTAGGTTCAGAATTTATGCCTTCATTGGACGAGGGTTCCTTCTTATTAATGCCTACATCAATGCCATATACTGGAGTAGCGAAGAATAGGGAACTATTGCAAAATCTGGATCTTGCTGTACAACAAATTCCAGAAATAAAAATGGTAGTAGGTAAAGCTGGTAGAATAGAAAGTGCTTTAGACCCAGCACCACTCTCAATGTTCGAGAACATAATTAACTACAAATCAGAGTATATAAATGATAAAGATGGTCATCGAATTCGTTTCAAAGTAGATGAAGATGGAAATTTTATAACTAAATCTGGTGATACTCTATCAAACGAGAATGCAATTCTAAATGGAGTTGATAAAGCGGATTTGATAACTGATGAAGATGGAGAATACTACCGCCAATGGAGGAAATCAATTCACACTACAGATGATATTTGGAATGAGATAGTAATTCATAGTGACTTTCCAGAGATTACATCTGCACCGAAATTGCAGCCTATTGAGACTAGACTAATAATGCTTCAAACTGGTATGAGAGCTCCTATGGGTTTAAAAGTATTTGGGCCTGACTTGAAAACTATTGAAAGTTTTGGGATGAAGCTGGAAGACATACTAAGACGAGTACCATCGGTAAAAGCAGAAGCTGTTTTTGCAGATAGAGTAGTCGGGAAGCCATATATACATATCAATATTGATAGAAATGAAATAGCACGATATGGTTTGAATATAACAGATATTCAAAATGTAATAGAAACAGCAATTGGAGGTATGCCTCTGACTACTACTGTAGAAGGAAGGGAGAGATATTCAGTAAGAGTTCGTTATCCTCGTGAATTGAGAGATGAACCTGACAAACTGATGCGAACTCTAGTTCCTACTCCGAACGGCAATCAGATACCACTAGGTCAATTAGCAAAGCTAGAATATATAAAAGGGCCACAACTTATCAAAAGTGAGAATACTTTCCTTACTAGTTATGTGCTATTTGATAAAAGAGACGGCTATGCTGAAGTAAATGTAGTAGAAGAAGCTGAAACTTATATTAAGGCTGCGATTGATTCAGGAGAATTAGTAATACCTTCAGGAGTAAGCTATAAATTCTCTGGTAATTATGAGAATCAACTACGTGCATCAAAACGGTTATCGATTATAATACCGGTAGTTCTATTCGCTATATTTCTAATCTTGTATTTCCAATTCCGGTCAGTTATTACTAGTCTTATTATATTCACAGGAATTGGGGTAGCTTTGGCAGGTGGATTTACTATGCTGTGGCTTTATGGACAAACATGGTTTGTAGATTTTTCATTCCTCGGGGCTAATATGAGAGAATTATTCCAGATGGGAGATATAAATATAAGTGTTGCCGTTTGGGTTGGGTTCATCGCTCTATTCGGAATAGCAACAGATGATGGAGTTGTAATGGCTACTTATCTTAAAGATAATTTCAAAGATAAAGAATTCGAATCAGTTGCAGAAATCAGAAAGCTAACATTAGAAGCCGGTAAGAGGAGGGTTCGTCCTTGCTTGATGACTACGGCTACTACTCTAATAGCACTAGTCCCTATATTGACTAGTACTGGACGTGGCTCAGATATTATGATACCAATGGCTATTCCTGCTTTTGGTGGGATGTTAATTGCTATTATTACCATTTTTGTTGTGCCCGTATTATATGCACTTTGGAGAGAAAAACAGTTGGAGGTTAGAGTATGAAAAAGCTAATATTTTCACTTATGCTAATAGCTTACAGTCTTAGTTCGCAGACAGTACAAGATTATCTGGAAGAAGCAGAGAATAATAACCCAATGCTAAAGGCAAAGTATATAGAATATGAACAACAATTGCTCAATGCACCACAAGTATCTGCTTTACCAGATCCTACTATTAGTTTGGGATATTTTGTAACTCGGCCATACACGCGTGTAGGGCCACAAAATTTCAAACTTTCTTATAACCAGAAGCTACCTTGGTTCGGGACACTATCAGACTATGAAAAAGAAAGTCTTGAACTAGCTGAAGCCAAGAGAAAAGATTATGAACAGCAGAAAGTTGAAGTTTTCTATGCCGTTAGAAATAATCTATATGAATTGTATAAATCAGAAGAAATAAAGAAGTATCTCAATGAATCATTAGAATTACTACAATATATCCGACCAATAGTAAACACAAAAGTAGAAATTGGTTCTTCCAGATTAAGAGATCTATTGACTCTAGATTTGATGATTAGTGAGTTAGAAACGAAAATCGAGATTGTCGAATTAGACGCAAACCCATACAGACAAGAATTGAAACAATTACTTAATCGAGATGATAATACTGAGTTAACTATTCCAATGAAATGAGAGGAGAATATAGACTTTGCCAAATTGAGAGGAGATATTGTAAATAACCCTTCAATAGCAAAGCTAGATATTCTACAAAGTGCATCTAAACTAAGGGCTAATTCTGCAAATTCAGAATCGAAACCTTCGATTACTTTGGGATTGGATTATATAAACGTTAGTGAAATGAGTGATATGTCTGTACCTAACAATGGATTAGATATTATAATGCCAATGGTTGGGATATCTATTCCCTTTTTTAGTGGTAAATATACAGCTAAAGAAGAGCAAGCAACAGCTATGGTGAAACAGTATGAGTACGAGCAAGAGAACTTGCTAAGTAAGCTCAATTCGCAGTTCGAGAGCGTCTTATACAATGTCAAATCAAATGAAGAAAAAGTTAGTCTATTTGAGAGTCAAATAGAAAAATTGATAAACATACGTGATTTACTTTATGAAGAATATAGTGCTATAGCAAATGAAGATATACTTGAAGTAATAAGAACGGAAGAAAAGATAATTCAATATAAAAAAATGAAATTAGATGCAGAGATTTCTATTTTCAAAAATAAAGCACAATTAATCAGAATTGTGGGAGAGTAAAGATGCTCAATACAATAATTTTATTATATAAGACAATAGCCGCAAGAGCTGAAAAAGAATATTCCTAATTCGGAAGATCCTGAGATTATTAAACTTTTTGAAGGTTAGTAGCTAGGTTATTAGTAGTTGAGAAGAGAACTAATTTTTGGCAGTAATGTTAAGTTTCATATTGCTGAAATGTCAATTGCATTTTATCAAGAACAATATTTTTCTTTGAAATAGCTTGGGAAGTTTAAAAATCATAAACAAAAGAAACGAGTAGTAAAATTGAATGTAGATAAAAACAATAACGATTATAAAAAAGATAGTTTAAGTCTAACTGGCACCGTAGCATTAGGTACTGGAGTGATGATTGGTGCAGGTATATTTACATTATTAGGACAGGTTGCCGAACTTGCAGGTGAATGGTTTCCAATTGTATTTTTAGTAGGTGCATTAATTTCAGCATTCAGTTCATATACGTATATCAAGGTTTCAGATGCATATCCTTCAGCTGGTGGCATTGCAATGATACTAAAAAAATCTTATGGGAAAGGCACTATAACAGCATTCGCTTCGCTTTTGATGGCGCTTTCTATGGTAATTAGCGAGAGTTTAGTTGCTCGAACATTTGGTACTTATACTCTCCAACTTTTCGGAAATAGCAATGATGGCTTATGGGTTCCCATTTTAGGAGTATTACTTCTGATTTTTGCCTTTTTGATTAATATTTCTGGTAATAATGTTATTGGTAAATCCTCATTTGGACTTGCCATTATTAAAATTGGAGGTCTTTCGATATTTGCGATTGTTGCACTTTGGGTTTCTAGCTTTTCAGTCAATAATATAGTCCCTACGTCTAATCTAGGTGACAATTCTTTTATTAATTATTTAGGAGCTTTGGCTTTGTCAATTTTGGCATATAAGGGTTTCACAACTATCACTAATAGTGGTGATGAAGTTGTAAATCCTCATAAAAACATTGGGAAAGCTATAATCATTTCATTGATTATATGTACAGTTATATATGTACTTGTAGCTTTATCAGTATCTGCACAGCTTAGTATTTCTGAAATAATTAAAGCAAAAGATTTTTCTCTTGCCGAAGCGGCTCGTCCAGCTTTTGGTGATTTTGGATTGTGGTTTACAGTTGGAATAGCCATTGTGGCTACTGCATCAGGTGTAGTAGCCAGTACATTTGCTGTTTCACGAATGACAGCAATGCTTACTAAAATGAAACTAATCCCTCACAGTCATTTTGGAATGTCTGGTACAATACAAAAACACATGTTAGTTTATGCAGTTGTTATTGCCATTATACTAACAACATTTTTCAATCTTTCTAGAATAGCAGCATTAGGAGCAATATTTTATTTAATTATGGATGTTATTGTTCACTGGGGTGTATTGCGTCATATACGAAAAGAGGTCAAAGCAAAGAGCTTTATTCTAATTACTGCAATAGTTTTTGATTTAATTGTCCTAGGTTCTTTTCTATGGATAAAATTTAATAGTGATAATCTTGTGATAATTGTTTCTCTAATAATCATTTTTATTGTTTTTGCAGGAGAAAGGTGGTTTTTGAAAACAAAAACTGGTACATAATAATTTTTTAATAAGTCAAATGCTAATAGTAGTAAAAAATAATGAAAAATTTATCTTAAATATTAACAATACCAATTAATAAGGAATAAAAAAATGGAATCTAATAAGAATAATAGAGATTCATCCATGAATCATGACAAAGATGAACATTCTAAAATGGATCATTCGAAAATGAACCATAACCATGAACATCACGATCACACAGAACATCATAGAATGATGATAAAAGATTTCAAGAAAAAGTTCTTTATATCTTTAGTACTGACATTCCCAATATTGCTTTTTTCCCCACTAATCCAAGGACTATTAGGGATAAGCATTCAGTTCGAAGCAATGGGTTTGATTTCATTTGCTCTAGCCTCTGTCATTTACTTCTATGGTGGCCAACCTTTCCTCAAAGGATTGAAAGAGGAGGTGTCTAATAAAACCCCAGGAATGATGACTCTTATTGGTATTGCAATAACAGTTGCTTGGGCTTATAGTTCGGCTGTTACCTTTGGTTTGAAAGGTATGCCTTTCTATTGGGAACTTGCTACTCTGATTGATATTATGCTTCTAGGACATTGGATAGAGATGAAATCCATACTTGGGACAAGCGGCGCTTTGCAAGAATTGGTAAAGCTAATGCCATCAGATGCACATCTAATAAAAGATGGAGTTACCAAAGATGTAAAACTTAATGATATCAAAAAGGGCGATACATTATTAATAAAAGCAAATGAAAAAGTACCTGCTGATGGTATAATAGTAGATGGTGATACTTATATAGATGAAAGTATGATATCAGGCGAAAGCAAGCCAGTCAAAAAATCAAATGGTGACAAAGTCACTGGTGGTACTATCAATGGAAGTAGCTCTATTAAAATAGAAGTTAGAAACTCTGGAGACGATAGCTATCTTAACAAAGTAATCAAGATGGTACGAGATGCACAAGCAGTAAAATCAAAAACACAAAATTTAGCAGACAAAGCAGCAAAATGGCTTACTTATGTTGCACTCTCTGTTGGTATTATTACTTTTATAGTGTGGCTATTAGCTGGGCAAGAACTACAGTTTGCATTAGAGAGAATGGTGAGTGTTATGGTGATAACATGCCCCCATGCACTAGGTCTTGCTATCCCATTGGTAGTAGCTATCTCTACTACGATATCTGCTCGTAATGGCTTATTGATTAGAAACAGAACGGCATTCGAGAATTCGGGTAAAATAACTTCAGTTGTATTTGACAAAACTGGTACACTTACTCATGGTAAATTTGGAGTTGATGAGATACGTACTACATCTAAACTTTCAGCTGATGAAGTAATCTCTATTACAGCCTCTCTAGAAGAAAACTCAGAACATCCAATTGCTCAGAGTATATTAAAAGATGCTAAGGACAAACAAATAGAATTACATAACATAGAAGACTTCGAATCCATAACTGGTAAAGGCATAAGTGGCACTATAAATGGGACGAAATATTCGGTTGTGAGTCCAAAATATCTAAAAGAAAATGAGATTAAAGTTCCTGAATTAGACATCAAAACTGAATTAGGAACTACAGTTTATTTGATTTCTGAAGGGGAAGTTCTTGGTGCTATTTCATTAGCAGATAGGATTAGAAAAGAGAGTTACGAAGCAATTAAAACATTAAAAGAGATGAATATCAAGTGCTATATGGCCACTGGTGATAACGAGAAAGTTGCAAAAGCGGTTAGTGATGAACTCGGATTAGATGGTTATTATAGCGAGGTTTTACCTGAAGAAAAAGTAAAAATAATTAGTGATTTACAAGGAAGAGATGAGTTCGTAGCTATGACTGGGGATGGAGTCAACGATTCACCGGCATTAGCCAAAGCGAATATCGGTATAGCAATTGGCTCGGGGACAGATGTCGCAGCTGAGACAGCCGATATAATATTAGTAGATAGTAATCCAAAAGATATAGTGCATCTTTTCCAATTTGGTGAGGCAACACGTAAAAAGATGATTCAGAATATAATATGGGCAACAGGGTATAATATAATAGCAGTGCCATTAGCAGCAGGAGTTTTATATCCAAGTTTAGTCTTAGACCCCGCTATCGGTGCTGCTGTGATGAGCTTATCTACAATAATTGTAGCTGGTAATGCACAATTACTGAAATTAAAATTGAAGAAAGGAAACAAATAAAATGAAAATATATATAATATCAATCGTTACTTTAATACTTGGAATTGCTCTTGGCTGGTTATTTTTTGCTGGGAATAATACTGAGAAAAGTCAAAACCACTCCGAGGAGACTGTAGAGTATTGGACATGCTCAATGCATCCAAACGTTCGAAGCCAAGAACCTGGTGATTGTCCTATTTGTGGAATGGATTTGATTCCTGCAAAATCAGTTGGGTCGGAAGTTGATAATTCGGCTATTACACTAACAGAAAATCAGATTCGAATAGCTAATATTAGTACTATGATAGTAGGTAAGGGACTCACAAGTAATAATACAAGATTAAATGGGAAAATTGGTTTGGATGAGCGTCAGGTATATACTCAACCATCTCATTTTTCAGGTAGAATAGAGAAGTTATATGTCAACTATACTGGTGCTAAGGTTAATGCCGGTCAGAAATTGGCTACTATATACTCTCCCGAATTAATACTGATGCAGAAGGAACTACTAAGTGCTTACAAGGTACGTGATAAACAACCGGAGCTATATCAATCAATCAAAAATAAATTGATGAGGAAGAAAATCCATCAAGAGCAGATTGATAAGATAATAGCAAATGGAGATGTTATAGATAATTTTGATATTTATGCTCATCAATCGGGTGTAGTTACCAAATTGTACGTAAACTCTGGTGACCACGTTACTACTGGGAACCCAATAGTTGAATTGGCAAACCTAAATCAATTATGGACTATTTTCGAAGCTTATGAGGAGGATTTGTCTAATATTCACATTGGTGACGTAATCAAGTTTACAGTTCCAACTTACCCTGCTGAAGAATTCCAGAGTACGGTTAATTTTATAGACCCAATTATAGATAATAACACCAGAACTGCCAAAATAAGAGGCTCTATAAATAATGCAGGTGGTAAACTGAAACCCGAGATGCTTGCTGTTGGGAATTTAGCTGCGAAAAGTAGTAATCAAAAACTTTTAGTACCAGCCTCAGCAGTACTATGGACTGGTAAACGTTCTGTTATATACGTAAAACAACCTAACTCTGAAGAATATATATTTGAAGCAAGAGAAATAGAAATCGGACAACTTTCTAATTCAATGTACCCAGTTATGAGTGGTCTAAAATCAGGAGAGGAAATAGCTGTGAATGGTGCTTTCACTATTGATGCCGCTGCACAGATAGCCGGAAAACCTAATATGATGAATATGGATAAAGATGATGTAGTGCCTACGAAAGGGCATGACCACGGTGCTGATGATATGAGTAGTATGAAAACAACGCCTGAAAAAAGTAAAATGGATTTTTCACCATTATTACCACTATATATGAATCTTAATAAATCATTTGTCCAAACTGATTTGGATAAAGTAAAATCAAATGCAAAGAGCTTATCAAATTATGTTAAAGACCAGATATTGAATAAAGAAAAAATAAAAAATTCAGTGTACGAAAAGCAAATTGCTTCTATTTATAAATTGGCAAATCAGATAGCAAAGGATACTGACATAGAGGAATCAAGGTCAAAGTTTAGTAGTATATCTGTGCTACTTATTGATTTGATAAGTGTCACAAATTCCTATGATAAGAATATCTATGTTTTCAAATGTCCAATGGCAACTGTAGGTGATAGTGCTATATGGATGAGCTATGATAAGAAAGTACTCAATCCATACTACGGTGATAAAATGCTAAATTGTGGTTTCGTACAGAGAGAAATAAAAAAGTAGTTAAATATAACTTAGTGATTGTTAGATATCGAATCTAGGTCTACTCAGGTTTATAGATTGACAATTCAAACGAATAAAAAAAGCTCTACGTTTTATTAAGTAGAGCTTTTTTATTATTTGACTTATTGATGTAATCTAATACAATTATTCTTTTGGCAATTTAAACTTTATCGGAATTTGTACTGCTACATCTATTGTCTTTCCATCCTTCTCCCCAGGGTTCCATTCCTTCAAATACTCTACTGCACGCAGTGCTTCCTTATCGAGTTCCTTATTACCAGAACTAGCGGAAACGGATGAGCTTTTGATAGTCCCGTCCTTACTAATCGTTAACTGAACTATTGTCTTACCTTCAATTCCTTCTTCGTAAGCAGATTTCGGATACTTCAAGTTATTTGACAAAGTAGTCATCATATCACCAATGTAGATTGGCTGTTTAGTAACTTCCGCTTTATCTCCAGCATACGTAGTATTTGTTCCTAATATCATCATTGATGATAGGATAATAGTTGTCAGAATAGCATACACAATTGGTAGCTTTCTGTTGTTATTATTGTTTCTCATTTCTACTCTCCTTTTTATATTATTAAAAGTGTAATTATTTGCGATTGATGAATAAATTAAATTCTTAGTATAAGGGCTAATAATTTCGAATTCGTTATTAAATAATTCATTATCAACTTCGAATTCATGCGTTATTCTCAGCTCTCTTTGCATCAGATATACGAATGGATTAAACCAGAATACCACACTGAAAAAAGTGAATATTATATTA
Organism: Ignavibacteriota bacterium; assembly: GCA_024636855.1. Lineage (GTDB taxonomy): Bacteria > Bacteroidota > Ignavibacteria > Kapaibacteriales > UBA2268 > PGYR01. The sequence goes on from JAGXGG010000106.1 coordinate 14,091, forward strand.
TCGTATGAATGATACTTCTCAATATGAACTAGCTCATGTTCTATTATCTTATGTTTTTCAAATTGATTCAATGTTTTTTCTAATAGGATATTATTAAAAAAGCTGAGATTATACTTACTTCGGTTTTCATAAATCCGTATATTTCCTATCTGATTAACCTTATAAGTTTCTGTAAAAAATTTGTATAGATTTCTAATTCCTAAACCTTTATAAGTGAGTGCTACCAATATCCCTATCAAATATATAGTCAATAGAATTTGGTTAATATCTATGCTCCAATTACTCGCAGTTTTAATGTTTTCAGAATTAGTTATTCCAATGTTTTCTAAAGGAATAATCGCTACCCCAGAATCTATTGTAACTAAAGAGGCAAACGCTAGAATTAAAGGGGTAGAGATTAAAATGATTCTCTTTATTAGAAATATCTTGGTTGTGTGCAAAGTCAATCTATATATTGAATATACTAATCCAGTTAATAGGACAAATTTCATAATAAACAATAGGTTCATTTTTTCATCTCCATTTGTTTTTCGATAATTTTCTTTAATTCCTCCAACTCAGATAAACTCAAATCATCCGACTCGGAGAAGAAGCTGACTAGATTTTTGTATGAATTATCAAAGAATCTATTTACTACATTTTTCAAATACTTTGATTTATATTCATCTCTTCTTATCATTGGAAAATATCTGTGAGATCTCCCAAAGTCCTCGTGGTCAACAAATCCTTTAGTACATAGTATCCTAATAATAGTAGATACAGTATTGTACGCAGGCTTTGGTTCTGGTAATTTTTCAATTATTTCTTTGACAAAACCTTTGTCTATATCCCAAAGAACATTCATTATTTCTTCTTCGGCTTTTGTAAGTTTATTCATAACTTTTTCCTCTTTAACTAAAGTCTTAGTTGTTAAACTATATAATTAGTTAAAAAGTTACAAATTTATTGAACTTTTTTTATTTATGGACTATTCATAACTTTATGAAAACTACTTTGGATAATGCTTATAATATGAAAACAATTCTAATCCTTCTTATTCTCGTGTGTTCTATATCACCTCTGTGGTCACAGAAATGGATAGACACTACATATCAAATCAATACTGTAACTAACATAGAATATGGTGCTGCAACCGATTTCGCTGGTGCAGAGCGACAGCTATTGATGGATATTTCTGTCCCAACTAATGATACTCCTCCCGAATGTGGCAGGCCACTGATAGTTATTGTGCACGGAGGGGCTTGGCTAGCTGGCAACAAAGATGAAGTGACAATTAAAAGATTGCGTACAGACTTTGCAAAACGTGGGTATACAGCTATTGCTGTCAATTACAGATTGGGTCAGTTCCACACAGATAGGAATATCCATTGCAATGTAGAGGGTTGGGATTGCTTCAACATAGCTGATTCTTCCGAATGGTATAGAGCGTATTTCAGAGCTGTACAAGATGTAAATGGCGCTATCAGGTATATGGTAAATAACTCAGAGAAGTATGAAGTTGACCCTAATAATATATTTTTGGCAGGGGAGAGTGCAGGTGCATTCACTGCAATTGGTACCTCATTCATTGATAGTGATAATGATGTACTAAGTGAATATACTCAAGAATTATCAGATATTTCAGCACCAAATACTTTGTACGAAACACCTTGTATAAAGCAACTTGAAATAGCAAATTCCATAGATGAAATGAAATTACAGAGGCCAGATTTGGGTAGTTACCTAGGTACTCTAAATCAACCTGTGAATACTGAATACATAATTAGAGGTGTAGCAGGATTCTACGGTGGAGTTATGAATAATATATTCCCTACTTCAAAAGCTGAACTTCCTGCTTTGTATATGTTCCACCAGCCGAATGATCTAATAGTACCAATTAGATATGGAACCGTATTCGAAGGATATAATCAATGCACAAGGGATATACTCGGGTGCCAGAATATAGTAAACCGTAAAACTGTTTGGGGAAGTAGTGGAATTACTGATATACTCGATACTATGGAAGCTATGGAACAAGCAATACCAACTTATAAAATAGAACTTAGTAATAATAATGCGAACTGTATAGAGCAAACAGCTAATCCGTCAAAAGGTGGACATCAGTATGATAACTATTGGTTACGCACTAATAGTGCAGCAACTTTTTTGGCAGAATACATAGTAGATTGCACCGTTGAAACTGGTTTAAAGGAAAGTACTATAGTACCAAAGACGACTCTATATCCAAATCCAGTTGCTGGCAAAAATCTGAAAATTAGCAATGCATATGGGAAAATCGTATTGTCCAACTCCTATGGACAGATTTTGATGGAAACCCAAGGTAACGGCAGTAATATAACGATAGATCTACAGAAGTTTAAACTATCCTCAGGGGTATATTTCGTAACTATCATCAATGAAAATAACACTGAATTCCATAAGTTTATTGTCCAATAAAGTGATTATTCTTATTTTTGCACACTAATAATCTATAGCCTACGTAAAATAGCTATTCATTAATATTTTAAACCAATCCAAAAGTATATAATATGACTTATAAAATAATTGCTCTTTGTATAGCTGTTATGTTCATGGCTTCATGCGGTGACAAGAAAGAGACTAGTGAAAATCAAGAAGGTGCTACAACCGAAGAATCATACGTACCACCTATTGGTAACGAGGGAGCAGATCAAGGTCAGCAAGACAATCAAGCTGACGTACAAGCAATGAATACTCCACAGAATCCAGTTAAAATGCCGACAAGAAAACTAACGGATGCTGACTTAAAAAAATTATCTAAGATACTGAATCAACTACAAGCGCTGAATATGCAATCACAAGAAATGATGATGGCTGCAGTTCAGAAACAAGGTATGGATCCTCAGAGGTTCTTGCAAATACAACAAACTATGCAAAACCCAGAAGCCGCAAAAGGTTTACCTGCTGATGAGAAGAAGAAATTCGAAGCATCTATGAATGCAATTGGCAATGTACAACAAGAAATGCGTAAGAAAATGGAAGGCGTTCTGAAAAAAGAGAATGTATCTATGGAAGAGTACCAAGAGATGATGATTGCGATTCAAACTGATCAAACTGCTCAACAAAAATTGATGCAAATGACAGCTCCGCAAGCTCCTCCTACTCCGAAGAAGTAGTAACTTCTAGTTAGAATATTAAAATGTAGAGACGTATTGAATACGTCTCAGTACAAAGGAATCTTATGAGACGTACGCAGTACGTCTCTACAAAAGCAAGACCCACTAATTGAAGAGTTAGTAGGTCTTTTTTGTTTCATTTAGTCTAATTCTAATCTTTTATAAACTTGGTTATTCTATCGCCACATTTAACCAAATATACTCCCGGAGTTAATTCATTGACATCTATGATTTCAGTACCTTTGGATTCAAGAACAAGTTTACCAGTTAGAGTTCTTATCTCTATAATTTCATTAATATATTGGGGATCAATATTTATATAATCCTGTGTTGGGTTTGGGTATATTTTAAAGTCATTAATATAGTCAGTATTTTCAACAGAAGTGACTTTCTGATGTACTTTGATTAATCCGATTTCTGTGGATACGTATAGTGTATCTTCAGATCTGAAGACATTCCTTATACTTACATGGATTTTTTCTTTTCCATCTATAAGTGGAATATTTTCCCAGCTTACTAATGAGTTTAGTTTGAATAATCTTCCATCTGTTGTTGCTACATAAACTAAACCGTCATTACACTCACCTATAAAATTAAGGTCGCCATCAACCATTTCGTCGGAGTTATTTTTTCTATAGTTGGTATCACTCAAATCATAAACTGTATTGTCACGTCTGCCATACATCTTACCCTGAAACTTAGAATAAGCAATATTTGACGGTTTGGGGTTATTGCCTTCATCATCGAATTTGAATCTTGTGCATTCAATATTTTGATCAATATAAAAAAGTGAGCCGGTTGTTAAACACCAAATGTTTCCATTATTGTCTATTTTTAAATCTCTAGGCATAGGGCCATCAAAGTAAGTGTTGTATTTACCGTTCTCATAATATCTTGACATACAAGTATTGTCTTCATCTAGAGTTAACAATTTATTGCCATCATTATCAAAAACGTTTATCATAGTCCCATAAATTTTATTAAAATTATGAATATCATAATGATTACCTATCGGGTAAGAACCATAAAAATAAAATTTATCCTGAAAGTTGCCAACCCCTCTATATGAATTAGCTTTGTAATCAAGTAGTTTTGATATCCCATTATGATCATATTTATAAACGGCATCAGAGTAAATTATCATTTCTTCATTAGCTTCAATTTCTACTCTATTTCCGCCTTTAAAAGAGTACCCTAATTCAGAAATTTCTTGCCAGGTCTGGTCTAATTTCATAAAAGATAAACTATTGTAATTGCTTGATATAAACTCAGTACCATGGACTAAAAAGTAGCTTCCTATATTTGATAAAGGAAAGTATTTGTCTTCAATAATTGTATAAAGAATATAATCTTCATTCATTAAATTAGTAAATTTAAAAATTGTCTCATTATTTTTATCCCTAACTTCAAGCCGATAAAGGCCACCCTTATACTCATAGAAGTTACTGGACTTTAATAATATATCGTTATCTTCATATTTAACAATTTCAATAATATTATTGTTAATTATAGAGTTATATGAACCTTTCTTGGAAAATATAATATTACTTCCAAAAAGGAAGAAGTTAAATACAGATAGTTCTCCATCAAACTTATAATCATATAAAACATTAATTGAATCAGAAACACCGTCATAATTTGCAACATAACAATTATTACCATTACTATCTTTTAGCAATATAGCGAACCAAATAATTCCATTATTGTCTGCTACTAAATTAGATTTAAGCTCTATATTTTTAGGAAATAGAAAAACTTCGGGCTTTTCCCATTTGTTTGAACTGATTTTATAACTATAGATTCTGTTATTTGCCTTAATCCAAACAACACTATCTGAAAAAGTCATCACTTTACTATATTCATTTCCGAATGGACGTTCTTCCTGTGAAATAGATCTTATTATATTATTAGAAAAATCATATAAAGCATAATTTAATCTATTATTGAAATAGCCGAAGGTAAGCCACATAAAGTTATCGTCGAATACAAATGAGTCCAACTTGCCATACTCTTCTACTTGCTTTGTTATATCTATTTCTTTAGTCGAAGTTCCATCATAACTAATAAGTACATCGTCCCCACTAAACCATAATAAATCATTTTTATCTTTATACAATCCTGTAATTTTCTCATTCTCTAAATCAAAAATATTTAGTGCTTTGTTATTATAAATATACACTAAACTATCTGATATGAAGTAAACTTTATTCTGATAAACTTCGATGTCCGTTATATTATTACTAAGCATATCTGTATTCAAAGTAGAATAATATTCATAACCCCCAGTCACTCTATCTTGAACAACGAACCCATTTTCAAGACCTATATAAAAATTATCATCATCTACAGCAAAAGCGGTATATCTGCTGTAATTCGACTCTAGGTTTTCGGGTTGGGAGTATAGTTGAGTCAGTGACATCAGCACAGCAAAGATTATAATTAGCACTTTCATAAGTGACCTAGTTGAATGAGTAAGACAATTTACTTTGATTATTACGGATGGAGGTTCAAATTTGTTCAGAATCCCACATTAAAATCAGTTTATCATTTTAGATTATTGATCCCAAAAGATTATATTGGGGACTTAGTATGTTAAAAATATTATTAAATGCTATAATTATGCTTTAAAAATACTAAGACCCACTAATTGAGAAGTTAGTGGGTTTTTTGTTAAATTGTAAAATGAAATTTATAACATTACATATTGGCGATAGCAAAATAGAGTTGTTCAACACATTGCTAGGCAAAGAAACTATAATAGTTGACGGACAAGTAATATCAGAGAAGTACTCCATAACTGGAGCAAACCACCGATTCACTATCCGAGAGAATGGGCAAGATATGCAGGCTCAACTCAGCACTAAGCTTACTATAAACGGTGCAATATTTGACCTATACGTGGACAACAAACCGGTAATCGAGATACCAGAGAGTAATCATTCAATGATAATATTCTTTTTTGGGGTTGTTATTCTTGCTGCTGCTTTTTTAGTGTTTAATTAGCTTATAAACAGTAATCATTCAATCAGCAACGATATAATATAGAAATGCTCTATTTGATAATCATCGTACCATTTGCCAGGATTTTCGGTATCTAATATACAATACCAAGACATCTCTCCATCTTTAATATCATAAGGTGGATTATAACTTAATATCGGAATACTTTCACCTATTGGAACAACATATTTTTCATTAGTCTTTTCGAGTACAACTCGCAAATCAAACTTCTTGTTAGAAAAGTATGTTGGCTGCATTCCAATCCCACTATATTGTATAATAAATTGGCTACTGTCGCTCTCCTGTTTGAGGGCTATACTTATTTTATATTCTGACTCTTCTTCCTTGAATCTTATACTATTGCAAATATTCATTACGTGAACATAAGTTTCACCGTTCATCTCAAATTCGTGTTCTTTGTCTTCACAAGTCATTCCATAATCATCTGTTTTAACTAGTTCTCCATTCTTGTATTCTGTAGTGATTAACTTGAATGTTTTACCCCTCATAGTTGTATCATCGCAAGAGATAGTAATAATCTTAATATTGTTAAGCTGATTAGCTAATCTTTGTTCGACATCTTCTACATAATCGAATTTGATTTCTGTAATTTCTTGAGCATATATGCTCCCACTAAGTATGAGGAAAAGAATTATTGCTTTCATAAGTAACCTACTTGAATGAGTAACTAAATATAATTTTAATAAAGTTACGAAAAATATTTTAAATTTGTTCAGATTCCCACAAAAAAAACCCACTACTGTTTTACCAATAGTGGGTATTCTTCTTTTTGTAGAGACGTATGCTATACGTCTCTACTTTCAGTACAGTGAGATACGTCTCTACGGTTCATTTAATTTTAGAGTTATTGTATTCGTCTAATTCCCATTTTAGAGGGTTTTCCATTATATACTTTCTAATCTCATAAAGAGATTTCTCATTTCTTATCACATGATCATAATAGTTTGATTGCCATGCAAAGCTAGTGTTTAATTTTCTCGCTTTTGAAGTAACAGCAGACTTTAAACCTCTAACAATAGCAGATAGATTATTACTTGCTGATTGTAGAGACGTATTGCATACGTCTCTAGATGGGTGTCTCTTAGTATCAACATTATTTGAATCGATTTCATTCAGTATTATAATACAATGAAAATGATTTGGCATAACCACAAACACATCTAATATTATATTCAAATCTCTTCTTAATTCTGGTGTTTTATACCACTCCGTTTCAAGGATTACTCCAATTTTTGAAAGCTGCATAACCCCGTTATTTATACTTCCGAAATAATTGATTTTGTCTTTTGTACAAATTGTCAATGAATAATACCCAGGATTTGAATAGTCCCAGTTTTTTAATCTATTCGATTGAGTTCTATATTTATTCTGAAATTTATCTTCCATCAGTTGCTCTCTCTCTGAGACGTATGCAATACGTCTCTACGCTTGCCCTTCAAAAGTGTTGATTTCAACATTCATTTTTCTTTTAGTACTAACAGCTAAAATTATAAAAGGAATTGAACTTATCAAAGTAAATAGTCCAGCGTCAGACAGTAGAAAGAGAGAAAGAATACCAAGACTAACAGCAGTTATACCAATTATGAATATTGTTTTTTGATACTTCTTCTTAGTCCAACCACTACCAATAATTAGTATTTGACCTACTAAAAAAAGTATAGAACACATAACAAACTCTTCTTTTTCGTTCTTAATATCTGATAATGACCAGAGCTGTATAAACAACATTGATACTATTCCATGTCCGCCACCTATTGAAATTATCAATGTAGAGATGGTAGTATAAATTGTTCCAAGTCGTATTTTATTATCAGTCATTAAATTCTTATTAAGACGTATGCACTTCTACGATGCTCAGCACAAACAATACGTCTCTATGGATTATTATTTAAGATAACTCTAGTATATCTTTACTCGAATCATTTAAAAAATCTGCTATGTTTTGATGATTATGATTTAATAATTCTATTAAATATTCTGTTGAGGTATTTCCAGACTTTATTATTATTACTTTAGGCGGACTTCCGTTGAAACTAACATAATCTAAGAAATCACTATCTTTTGATACAATGACAAAGTCATTCTTAATAGCATAGTCAATAATTGCTTTATCGGTTGAAGTAGATAACCCAACTCTACCAACATGAACACTTCCTAAAAAGTACTTACTTGATGCTAAGGCAATTTTGTATGAGATATTCTGGTCGAAAAGTAGTTTCATCCTATAACTACGCTTACTCTTCTTTCTCTATCTGCCGCATACTGCAAGGCAGCTCTTATATCTAAGTCCGTTAAATCGGGATAATCCTCGATGATTTGTTTATTAGTCATACCCGATGCTAACCAACCAAGTATGTCATATACAGTAATCCGTAGATTCCTAATACACGGTGAACCACCTTTTCGACTTTTGTCGATGGTTATTATATCTTTGTATTCTTCTTTTTCCATTCTATTTACCTCTAATTCATAGACTAATTTACAAATAATATATTACAAACCCCACAAAAAAACCCACTACTGTTTTACCAATAGAGGGTTTTCGATTTGTATTCCCCTCCACTGGAGGGGTGTCCGTAGGACGGGGTGGTTGTTTTGAGACGTATGCAATACGTCTCTACGAACCACAGATGTTATTACATCATACCGCCCATTCCGCCCATGCCACCCATATCTGGATGACCGTGACCGCCGCCAGCATTCTCTTCTGGCTTATCTACGATTGTTACTTCTGTTGTTAGTAATAGACCTGATACAGATGCAGCATTTTCCAATGCAACACGCGATACCTTAGTTGGGTCGATTACACCAGACTCGATCAAATCTTCGAATACATCAGTACGAGCATTGTAACCGTAAGCACCTGTGCCTTCTTTTACTCTGTTCACTACTACTGATGCTTCGCCGCCGCAGTTAGTTACTATCTGACGCAATGGCTCTTCCAATGCACGTAGTACTATCTTTACGCCAGTTGCTTGATCTATATTCTCTGTTACTACATTTTTCAAGTTGTCCAAAGCACGGATGTAAGCTACACCACCACCTGGTACTATTCCTTCTTCGACTGCTGCACGAGTAGCGTGTAGAGCATCTTCCACTCTAGCTTTCTTCTCTTTCATCTCGATTTCAGTTGCTGCACCGATTTTGATTACAGCTACACCACCAGATAATTTCGCTAATCTTTCTTGCAATTTCTCTCTGTCGTAGTCAGAAGTAGTTTTCTCAACTTGAGTTTTGATTTCGTTGATTCTACGTTTGATATCATCAGACGAACCAGCACCCTCTACTATGATTGTGTTGTCTTTGTCTATTGTTATACGTTTAGCAGTACCCAATGAAGATATGTTAGCGCCTTCTAGGTTGTAACCTTTCTCTTCAGAGATAACAGTACCACCAGTTAGAACAGCTATATCTTCTAGCATAGCTTTTCTTCTGTCACCAAAACCAGGTGCTTTTACAGCAGCGATTTTCAGTGTACCACGTAGCTTGTTAACTACCAAAGTAGCTAATGCTTCGCCTTCTAGATCTTCAGCGATGATTAGTAAAGAACGACCCGCTTGAGATACTTTTTCCAAGATAGGAAGTACATCTTTGATAGCAGAGATTTTCTTGTCATAGATTAGGATATATGGATCTTCCAAAGCAGCTTCCATATTATCAGTATCAGTTACGAAGTAAGGAGATAAATAACCTCTATCGAACTGCATACCTTCTACTGTGTCTAGTGAAGTTTCAGTTCCTTTCGCTTCCTCTACAGTGATAACACCGTCTTTACCAACTTTTTCCATCGCTTCTGCGATTAGGTTACCGATAGTATCATCGTTGTTAGCAGAGATTGTACCTACTTGAGCTATCTCTTTAGTGCCTTCTACGTTTCTAGACATTTCTTTTAGAGCTGCCTTGATTTCGATAACAGCTAGGTCGATACCACGTTTCAAATCCATAGGATTAGCGCCAGCAGTAACGTTTTTCAAACCCTCACGGTAGATTGCTTGAGCCAATACTGTAGCCGTAGTAGTACCATCACCAGCTACGTCAGATGTTCTAGATGATACTTCACGTACCATGTTAGCACCCAAATTCTCTACTGGATCTTCTAATTCAATTTCTTTTGCAACAGTAACACCATCTTTAGTAACAGTCGGTGCACCGAATTTTTTATCTATAATAACGTTACGACCCTTTGGGCCCAATGTAACTTTCACAGCGTTAGCCAGTTTATCTACACCTGCTTTCAGCTGTTGTCTTGCTTTCATGTCAAAATCAATGATTTTAGCCATATTATAAAACTCCTAAATTTTTGTTTTTGTTATGAAATAATCGCGTAGATATCACTCTCACGCATTATTAGTAAATCTTCGCCATCAACTTGCACTTCCGTTCCGCCATACTTACCGTATAGAACTTGGTCGCCCTGCTTCACAGCAAGAGGTAATACTTTACCATCTTCGTTGATTTTGCCATTTCCAACAGCTACTATAGTACCTTCTTGTGGTTTTTCTTTAGCTGTGTCTGGTATTATGATACCGCCAGCAGTTTTTTCTACTGCCGCTTGTGGGCGAACTAACACCCTGTCGTGTAATGGAGTTAAAGCCATATTAACACTCTCCGTTTAACTTATGAAATTTATAAAAATTGATTTTTAAAACAATTAGCACTCTTGTCATCAGAGTGCTAACAAAAGTACGAAAATGGACGCATTTTGTTGTAAAAAATTATTTTATAATGGTTTGGTGGGGGGACTATTAAATACAATTATTTGTATATTTGTGAAATCAAATGAAATAATATAATAAAGTAACGATATGAAAATTCAAACTTCAATTAAACTATTCGAGCAATCACAAGTAAGAACATCATGGAATGAAGACGAAGAGAAATGGTACTTTTCAGTTGTAGATGTTATACAAATACTTACTGACAGCGAAAGACCACGTAAATATTGGAGTGATCTTAAAGCTAAGTTAAATAAGGAAGGAAGCGAACTGTCCGAAAATATCGGACAGTTGAAAATGTCAGCTGAAGACGGCAAAATGAGACAAACCGATGTCGCGGATACTGAGCAACTTTTCAGATTGATACAGTCTATCCCGTCTCCAAAAGCAGAACCATTCAAATTATGGATTGCCAAAGTGGCTCGGGAAAGAATAGATGAAATAGAAGACCCAGAAATTGGTTTCGAACGGCTAATGGAAACTTATCTGAAAAAAGGGTACAGTAAAGACTGGATAAACCAACGCCTAAAAAGCATAGAGGTCAGAAAAGAACTAACAGATGAGTGGGACAATAGAGGGGTTAAAAAAGGATTAGAATACGCGATTCTTACCAATGAAATTACAGAAGCTTGGAGCGGATATAATGTAAAGAATTATAAAAGACTGAAAGGCTTAAAAAAAGAGAATCTTAGAGATAACATGAGCAACTTGGAATTAGTGCTTAATATGTTAGCCGAAGCTACAACTACAGAAATTAGCAAAGAGAAAAATCCAAAAAATTTCAATGAAAATAAAAAAATAGCAAGACAAGGGGGCACAATAGCAGGTAACACACGTAAAGAAATTGAAGAGAAAACAGGAAAGAAAATAGTAACTGAATTGAAAGCAAAAGAAATCTTTGAACAAAAGAAAAGAATAGAAGAATAGGTTCCGTTTTGTTGTAAAAAATTATTTTATAAAGGTTGGGTGGGGATTGTGTGATAGAATTATTTGTATATTTGTGGGGTTGAGTTAAATTATAGTTGAGACTATTATGAAAAGAATACTGATTATTATACTTGTCTTAGTTGCATACAGCCAAACTTATGGACAATGGGTGCAACTTGGTGAAAGTATAAAACAAACGAAAAGGGGCGGGTCCTTTGCCTATACAATGGCAATAAGTGGTGATGGCTTAACAGTTATTGTTGGTTCATATACTAGTTCCGAATTTGAAAAGTATGCAGGGAAAATTCAAGTGTTTCGCTTTCAGAATGAAAGATGGGAACAGATAGGGGATGATATTCATGGTATTTTAAATGACGAATTTGGATGGGCTGTTGACATCAGTTTTGATGGGAGTATTATTGCAATTAGTGCGAGGCAATCACAAGTTTATGAGGGTTATGTGAGAGTTTTAAAATACACTATGAATAATTGGCTACAAATGGGTGATGACATAGTTGGTGAAAAACTTGGATGGTATTTCGGTTATGCGTTAACAATGAATAAGAATGGAAATGTTATTATTGTAAGTGCAATTCATGACTCGAATAATCTTCTTACAGCATTCGAGTTTCAAGATGGAGCTTGGGTTGAGAAAGGCAGCGGGTTTAATGGACTGAATGGACCTTCATTATCTATAAACGCTGATGGAAATATTGTTGCTTTAAATGCTGGTGGAATTATTAGACTCGTTGAATATAAAAACAACGAATGGATACGAATGAATTCTGATATAGTTAATTATGGTGCTTCAACAGTAGACTTAAGTGATGATGGATTTACTTTAGCTATTGGAATGACTAGCGACCAAAACTACGGTAAAGATGGTGGACGAACAAGGGTATTAAAATATATTGACAGCGTATGGGTGGAATTAGGCGAAACATTTTACAACCATTCAGGTAGAACAGCAAAAATTAATGGAGAAGGTAATATTATTGCTACGGGTGGAAGTGCAAATATTGATGATAAAGGGCAATCATATTTCAACCCAAAAGTTTATAGTTTGTTTAATGGACAGTGGAGAGATCTGGGGTTAAGCATTGATGAAGAAGAAAATAATAATTTTATTGGCTCTGTAATCAGTCTTAGTGATGATGGATTTACCATTGCTATAGGTGGTCTTACAAAAATATCTCAGTTTGGTTATACAGAAGATGTAAGAATATATACACATTCAACACGAACATTTGTTAAAGACCAAGAAGAACATCAAAATATTAAGTTGTATCCCAACCCAGCAAACGAAGAGTTATCAATTGAAGTAGCTGGAAATAACCTAATGAATGAATTTACTATTATAGATATTAATGGTAAATCCGTTTACAATAGCACTTCTCCAAATTCAAGTTTAACGATTGACTTAAAACAGTTTTCAAGTGGTGTTTACTATCTTATAATCAAGAATAAGGAAGGGACATCAAGAGAGAAGTTGATTATTCAGTAAACACAAAAAACCATGAAAACCCTAATAACAATTCTCATCATCCTAAACATAGTAGTCCTACTGGGGCAGCTGTGGCCAGAGGGAGCTCCGCCTTTCGCTGGTACGGTCAACATAGTATTTTTGATACTTAGTTTGTTGTTCTTTATTTCGCTTTTGGTTAGGCATAAATGAATAATTCAGACTTAATTATATATCAGACCGAAGATGGTCTAATACAGATTCAAGCTCGATTAGAAAACGAGACGGTTTGGCTTTCTCAACAGGAATTAGCCCACTTATTTGCTGTAACAAAGCCAACTATTAGTGAACACTTTAAAAATATTTTTGAAAGTGAAGAATTAGATAAAGATACAACTGTTCGGAAATTCCGAACAGTTCAAAAGGAAGGCAGCAGAGATGTATCGAGAGATATAGAGTACTATAATTTAGACGCTATTATTTCAGTTGGATATAGAGTAAACTCAACCAAAGCCACACAGTTTAGACAATGGGCTACACGCACTTTAAAAGAATATTTAGTAAAAGGTTATGCCGTTAATCACAAACGTTTGCAAGAAAGCCAACAGCAACTAACAGAATTCAAAAAGTTGGTAATATTACAGAACGATGTAATCAATAAGTATCAATTAGAAAATGATGAAACGAAAGGACTAATCCAAGTTATCGCAAATTATGCAACAGCTCTAGATTTATTAGATGATTACGACCATCAGCGTATGGAGTTGCCAGATTATGGGACAAAAGAAGTCGTAAAAATCACTTATGAAGAAGCTAAAAGAGCAATCGAACAATTAGGAAAGCAAACTAAATTTGAGGGCTTGTTTGGTAATGAAAAAGATGATTCGTTCCGAGGTTCATTGGATAATATATACCAAACATTTGATGGTAATGATTTGTACAAAACAACACAAGAAAAGGCCGCTCACTTATTATATTTTGTTGTTAAAAACCATTCGTTTACAGACGGAAACAAACGAATAGCAGCTTTTATATTTGTATGGTTCTTGGAAAGAAATAATCTGTTATACTCAAATGATGGTTTTAAAATAGTCTCTGACAGCACTCTTGTGGCACTAACTTTAATGATTGCACAAAGTAACCCCAAAGACAAAGATATGATGATAAAAGTAGTTGTAAACTTATTATTGAGTAAGCCATGAAAACCCTAATAACAATCCTCATCATCCTAAACATAGTAGTCCTGCTGGGGCAGCTGTGGCCAGAGGGTGCACCGCCATTCGCAGGTACGGTGAACATAGTATTTTTGATACTTAGTTTGCTGTTCTTTATTTCGCTTTTGGTTAGGCGTAAATCGAAGTAGAGTGTAGATGGTTTATAAATGATGAATACTACAAAACATGTAAAACAGGAGAGGAAGCCTACTTCGTACCCAAACGAGAAGGAAAAGTAAAAATAAGCTGTACCGATAACTTAGGGAATACAAGTATTATGGGGATTATGGTTGAGTATTACTAGCTTTTACGCTTTAGGAAAATATTACCAATTGTTTTATATTGGAATATCGAAAAATCAACAGGGAATGGAAAATGAAAAAGACAATTGTAATACTACTGATACTATTCTCTGCTTGTGCATTAAAAACACAGACCACCACGTCACCTAAAATTTATATATGGTTTGATGAAGGAAAAAGTGACTACACAATTCCAGAAAAAATCAGTAATCAAAATTTATATAAGTGGGGACAATATGAAAATAGTTTTAATTCTACTACTAACAGTATATTCAATTAATGCTCAAATCCCGATTGATACTGATGGTAATGGGTATATAAATATTAAAACATTAAAAGATTTAAGATGGATCTCTGAAAATGAAAATTATTGGGATGAAAATTTTGAATTAGACAATAATATTGATGCTTCGGACACAAAAAATTGGTACATTATAAATCATGATTCGGATATAAATACCCCAGATTCGGCTTTAGGTTTTAGTCCAATAGGGAATGAAACCATACCTTTTACAGGTAAATTTAATGGGAAAAAATACGAGATACAAAATTTATATGTATTAAGGAGGTGGGGTGGTACGGGTGCAGGATTGTTTGGAAGAATTGAGAAACAAGCAATTATTGAGAATGTATATTTGTGTAATGTTGATATTATTGGATCTTTCTCAACTGCTGGTATAGCTGGTTTTAATTATGGATTAGTTTCAAATTGTTATGTTGTTGGTAGAATAGAGGGGACAGCGGGAGTTGGAGGAATTATTGGTTCAAATCGAGGGGAAGTGATTAAATGTGGATTTACTGGAGATTTAATATGTACAGCAGGTTTTGGAGGAGGGATTGCTGGAGCATCTTATGGAGGATTAAGTCAATCATATTCATTAGTAAATATAATAAGTAATGGAATAAATATTGGAGGATTAAGTGGTACAAATGAAGGAGAAATAACTAATTGCTTTACTCATTCTGAAATTTCGGGAGGAAAATATACGGGTGGTTTTGTAGGATTCAATGTAGGTAAAATTACAAATAGTTATTGTAAATCGAAGATAGAGAGTGAAGATGAAGATACTGGAGGTTTTTTTGGTAAAAATTACGGTGATAATGAATTAATTAATATCTATTGGGATTTAGAAGTAAGTAAGGTTAAAAACTCGAATGGTGGAAAGGGTAGAACAACAATGGAGATGAAGTCAAAAATAAATTATGAGGAATGGGATTTTGAATCAATATGGAATATTGATCCAAAGCTATATGATGGTTATCCATATCTTCAGATTCCTGATTTATTAACTACTGTATCAGTAAATGAATTTGAATTAAAAACATTAAATTTTATATATCCCAATCCTGTTAAGTCTGAAATAAATTTAAAGTTAAATTTCAGTGATTCAAATATGGAAATTCAAATCTTTAATTTAAATGGAAAACTTATATTTGACCAAGAATATAAAAGTAATACTCCATTAGATTTGTCTCATTTAAAGAATGGTATTTATACAATAATGGTTAAAGATGGAAATAAATATTTAATTGATAGATTTATTAAAGAATAATGAAATTCAACAAATCTACAGGAAACCAAAAATGAAAAAGACGATTGTAATACTACTGATACTATTCTGTGCTTGTGCAGTAAAAGCTCAGACAGAAACTACTCCTAAAATCCATCTCTGGGTTGATGAGGGTAAAGATGACTATACAATACCAAATGGATTATGGACGAAGTTGGGAGATTCGAGAATTTTTAATAAACTGGGAAAATATGGTTATAGTTATAAATGTGATAATGTAAAGGAGGGGGATTATCTCGCTCTAGTATATAATATGATTTTTCCTAATAATAGTGGCAATACTACTTGCTTAGTGTTTTGTAAGGCATTATTTTTCATTTGATTTCATAGTGTTGATATAACTAATATACGGGAAGTTGATTAATAATAAACTGCAACTAACTTATAAAGTGTAGTTACGGTTTGGAGATTAATTTTATCAAATCCTTACTCATTCAATATTCTAATTCAAACTTTTCTATGATCTTGTCCAAACATAAATTACCTATGCTGCCATGGTGACTATGAGATATATTCTTGTCAGGAGCAAAAGTATTATTTTCTATATCTTTTCCAACTTGTTGGTAGGCCTCTCTAAATGGAATCCCCTTCATTACTAATTTATTTACTTCCTCTACACTATATAAATAATCATATATTTTATTATCTAATATGTTTTTATTAACTGTTATATGACCCAACATGAAGTTACACACTTCTAAATTGTCTTTTGTAGTGTCTATACCATTCATAAAGTATTCTTTCAACAACTGTAAATCTCTATGGTAACCACTAGTTAAGTTGTTTGTAATCATTATAATTTCCGAAGGAAGGTTTTGTATTTTATTAGATTTTGCTCTTAATATCTCGAATACATCTGGGTTCTGTTTATGTGGCATAATAGACGAACCAGTTGTTAGCTCTTTTGGAAAACCTAAAAAGTTAAAATTTTGGCTCATATATAAACATATATCTGATGATAATTTTGATAAGGTCCCTGATAAAGATGCCAAAGCAAATGAAACGGTTTTCTCTAGTTTTCCTCTACTCATTTGTGAAGCTACTACGTTGTATTTCAAAGTGCTGAACCCCAACAAATCTGTCGTCATTTCTCTATCAATCGGAAACGAAGAACCATAGCCAGCAGCAGAACCCAATGGATTTTGATTGGCTACTTTATAAGCTGCGTTGAGCATTATAATATCATCGATTAAACTCTCTGCATAAGAAGAAAACCATAAACCAAAAGAAGAAGGCATAGCGACCTGCAAATGAGTATATCCAGGCATAAGAACATTCTTATACTCTTCACTTAGCTTAATTAGTGTCTCAAATAAGGATTTTGTTAATGATTTGATTTCGTTTAACTCATCTTTGGTATACAAATGAAGATCAACTAAAACTTGATCATTTCTTGAACGAGCAGAATGTATTTTCTTTCCCGCTTCTCCAATTAACTTCACAAGTTCAAATTCAATTTTACTATGCACATCTTCAAATTCATCTTCAATAGAAAAATCTCCTTCTGCAATCGATTTATCAATTATAGCTAAACCTTTTAGAATCTGGTCTAGTTCAGACTGAGTCAGAAGTCCTACTTTGCAAAGCATTTTGGCGTGTGCTATATTACCCAAAACATCATACTTAGCTAGCTTTAAATCAAGTATTCTATCATTACCGACAGTGTATTTATCTACAGTGTTATCTATTGTATATCCTTTGTCCCAGAGTTTCATTCTTCTATCCTATAGTATTTCATTTAATATTCTTATATACAATTCTATTCCCTCTTCGATCTCGCTTATATAGATAAATTCATCAGGTGAATGAGATCTAGTCGAATCGCCAGGACCTAGTTTTAGCGAAGGGCAATGTAGTCTTGCTTGATCTGACAAAGTTGGTGAACCGTAAATTTCTCGCCCTTGTCTTTGTCCCGCCATTACGATTTCGTGTTCTTTAGGAATAGAAGAGGAATTAAGCTTGACCGATCTAGCAACCAAGTTGCTCTCCGTATTCTTATCTATTATATCGAATACTTGCTGGTTAGTATATCTGTCATTAACTCTTACGTCTATTACAAAATCACATTCTGTTGGAACTACATTATGCTGCTGACCTGCATTAATTTGAGTGACACTCATTTTCACCTCTCCAAGAAACTCGGAGACTAGTGGGAATTTATAGTTCTCAATCCAATTTATATCCTTTATAGCTTTGTATATCGGGTTTACTGTATTCTTATGTGCTGCATGTCCTGGAATTCCTATTGCGCATCCATCTACAACTACTAATCCTTTCTCTGCAATAGCCAAATTCATAGTAGTTGGCTCACCGACAATAGCGAAGTCAATTTCTGGCAGTGAACTTAATATACTGCTTATTCCGTTGTCTCCGGAATTCTCTTCTTCTGCTGTTGCCGATACAATTATATTATACTTTAAATCTTTTCGATTATAATAGTAAACGAATATAGATAGAAGTGAAACTAAGCATCCACCAGCATCATTAGAACCAAGCCCATATAGTTTCCCATCTTCAACAATTGCTTCATAAGGGTCACGGGTATATGATTTATTTGGCTTAACAGTATCGTGATGAGAGTTCAATAGTATCGTTGGTTTAGTCTCATCGAAATACTTATTGATTGCCCATATATTATTCATAGACCTATTGATAGTCACACCAGATGACACCAACCAGTTTGCAATAATAACTGCTGTTTCGTCTTCCTCGCCTGAGAAAGACTTAGTAGAGATTAAATTTTTGAGCAGTTCTATTGCATTTGTTTTTAATACATTTATCATAAGTTTTACTCGATTATAGTATTGCCAATACATACAATTGATACATTGTTTTTTAAGGCATTGAAGCAATTATCAACTTTAGGAATCATCCCTTCCTTTATTATATTTTTAGATTTGAGGCTTATATATTCTTGCATATTCAGTGATGACATTACATTTTCATCAGCATCCAACACACCATCTTTTTCAAAATGGTAAATCAAATCTACATCATATTTATCACTCATAGATATAGCTAATTCTGAAGCTATTGTATCGGCATTAGTATTAAATAACTGTCCATTACCATCATGACAAATTGCTGAAAACACAGGAGTAAACCCTGCATTTAGCAATTGCTCAATCGAGTTTGTATTAATAGAAGCAACATCACCAACGAATCCATAATCAATGTCTATAGCCGGTCTTTTTACCGCAGTTATTGTATTGCCATCGGCTCCTGACAGCCCAATTGAATTACAATTCTTTGCCTGTAATTTCGCTACTATTGATTTATTAATCAAACCAGAATATACCATCACGACTACATCTAAATCATCTTTACTAGTAATCCTTCTTCCCTCAATTAGCTTTGGCTCGAGTCCTAATTGAACACTAATCTCAGTGGCTTTATTTCCACCACCATGTATTAATATTTTAGGACTTTTAATCATTGAAAACTCTGTAATAAAGCTGTCTAATTTTGCTTTATCATCTATGAATTTGCCACCAATTTTTGTGATTACTAGTTTATTTTTCATTTCGTAGCATCTCTAATAAGATAGTTTGGGCAGCGAATGTTCTATTATTTGCTTGTTCAAGAATCAATGAATTAGGGGAATCTAAAACTTCATCCGAAGCTACAACATTTCTTCTTATCGGCAAACAGTGCATGAACTTACCATTGTTTGTCAAAGACATTTTTTCTTTTGTTATTTGCCAATCTGAATTATCATTACTCACTAAACCGTAATTAGAATATGAGGACCAATTTTTTGCATATACAAAATCAGCATTTTTTAGCGCTTCATCGTGATTATGACTTATCTCAACTCCATTCGTAAACTCTTCTGAAAGTTCATACCCAACTGGGTGCGTGATAGTCAAATCTACATCTGCCTTACTCATCCACTGTGCAAATGAGTTAGCTACCGCTTGCGGCAACGCTTTGGGATGAGGAGCCCAAGTTAGTACTACTTTGGGTCTCTTTACCTTTTTTTGTTCTTCTATTGTAATTAGGTCAGCAAATGATTGGAGAGGATGCAGTGTCGCACTTTCCAATGAAATTAGCGGTACATTTGCTCCACCTATGAATTTATTAAAAAATTCTTCTTTGTAATCAAACTCTCTATCTTTCAAAGTTGCAAATGATCTGACACCAATAATATCACAATACTGGGATATAACAGCGGCTGCATCTTTTATATGTTCTTGAGCGCCCGAGTCCATTATTGATCCATCTTCGAGTTCTAGTTGCCATCCTTCTTGTCCCATATTCATTACCATCACGTTCATACCCAAGTTTTGTCCGGCTTTCTGAGAGCTAAGTCTAGTACGTAAACTTGGATTTAGAAAAATAAGACCAAGGGTTTTATTCTCGCCAAATGATTTGTAACCAAAAGGATTTTGCTTGATTTCTAATGCTTTTTGAAGTAAATCTTGAACGTTATTTACATCATTAATTGAGGTGAAATTTTTCATTATGTTAGTTCCTTAATAGCTTTGATAAATGGACTAATTTGTTCTTTTGATATAGTCAATGGAGGTAGAATTCTTAGTAAATTGGGATTAGCTGAAGAGCCTGTAAAAATCTTATAGTCGAATAATAACTTGGATCTTAATTCTTTTATTGGGAAATCGAATTCTAATCCAATCATCAGACCTTTTCCTTTTATTTTCAGATGGCCTAATCCTTCATTTATATAATTGTTAATCTCAATTGAATTCATCATCAAATTTTCTTTTTCGATAACTTCTACTACTGATAATCCAGCAGAACATGCTAAATAGCTCCCGCCAAATGTAGTACCAAGCATACCAGG
Source organism: Ignavibacteriota bacterium (assembly GCA_024636855.1). Taxonomy (GTDB): domain Bacteria; phylum Bacteroidota; class Ignavibacteria; order Kapaibacteriales; family UBA2268; genus PGYR01. The sequence continues at coordinate 35,241 of JAGXGG010000106.1, forward strand.
TTTGGCCTGATACTCGGGCCTATTAATAATCCAGCTAATGGAAAGCCATTGCCAATCCCCTTAGCCATTGTGACAATATCAGCTTCAATATCTGCAAATTGGTGTGCGAAGTACTTGCCTGTTCTTCCGCTACCACTCTGTATTTCATCTAGGATTAGAATTATATTATTTTGACGACACTTGTCTCTTAGAAATTTCAAGTATTCATTACTTGGCATATCTAAGCCACCAACTCCTTGTATTCCTTCGCAAATAACAGCACAAACATCATTACCTTTTATAGCTTGTATAAACTGGTCTTCATTGTTCAAATCAATGAATTCAACAGGGAAATTATTCATATTTATCGGTGCCGATAAATTAATATTATCTGTTACGTTTAGGGCTGCTGCTGTTCTCCCATGGAAACTACCTTTGAAGGTAATTACTTTTGATTTACCTGTATGAAATGAAGCAAGTTTAATAGCATTTTCATTAGCTTCTGCACCGCTATTACATAAGAATAATTTATAATCTTTATAGCCAGAAATATCAGTTAATTTGTCCGCTAATTCTTCTTGGCTTGGCATCTGTATAGAGTTCGAATAAAAACTGATTTTATCCAATTGATCCTTTATACTCTTCACATAAGTTGGATGGCTATGACCTATAGAGATAACACCGTGGCCTCCATATAAATCAAGATACTGGCTGCCTTCCTTGTCATATAAATGGACACCTTCTGCACGTTCAATTTCTATGTCAAATCGTGGATATACATCAAATAATTTCATATCAATGATAACTCCCTTTGTACTTCAAACCTGTTGCCTCTTCTAGTCCAAACATTAGATTCATATTCTGAATAGCTGAACCAGCAGCTCCTTTTAATAGATTGTCAATTATAGAAGTTACAAGCACTTTGTCGTCAATCCTTTGAACCTGAATTATACAGTTATTAGTATTTACAACCTGTTTTAAGTCAATTTGATTCTTTGAAATAAAAACAAAAGGTTCTTCTTTGTAATAATCATTATATAAATCTACTATCTCGGTTTCTGATAAACTAGATTTTGTATAAATAGTTGTAAATATACCTCTAGTGAAATTCCCTCTAACCGGGATTAAATTTAGCTCAGAATTAAAATCATTTTGAAGAGATTGTATTGTTTGCTTTATCTCAGGTATATGTTGATGTTGGAATGCTTTATACACAGAGATATTGTTATTCCTCCATGTGAAATGACTAGTCTCTGATAATGACTGCCCAGCACCAGTAGAACCAGTAATAGCATTTATATGAACATCTTCATTCAGTGAATTGATTGATGCAAGTGGTATTAGTCCTAGTTGTATTGCTGTTGCAAAACAGCCCGGATTTGCTACGTAATTTGATTTTTTAATAAGCTCTCGGTTATGCTCTACTAATCCGTAAACGAATTTATCATTATTAACTCTGAAATCATTACTTAGGTCTATGATTTTAGTATTGTCAGAGAGCTTATTCTCAGATAGAAATTTACTTGAATTCCCATGTCCAGTGCACAAAAATATAATATCTGCTAATGGGTTAATTATCTCTGTGAATTTCAGTTCTGAGAACTCTATTAAATCTTTATGAATATCTGAAACAGATTTACCAGCATTGGAATGACTATAAAGAAAGTCCAATTCTACATTCGGATGATGAACTAGGCATCTAATTAATTCGCCTGCAACATAACCACTACTCCCAACTATCCCTACTTTTATCATTTTGGAACCTCATTAGTGTATTGGGACATAGAGTTTTTAAGTATATTCGTAAATCCGATTACATCGTCTGAAGTAAAATTATTATTAGTTTCTCCATATTCATTACCACCATAATTCATTTTATCAAATTCGGAATTAATACCCTCTATTGTGAATCTGTATGGATGTAATTCTACATAAATAGTACCAGTAACATTGGTTTGCGAATCCTTTAAGAAAGATTCGATATTTCTCATAACAGGATCAAAATACTGAGCTTCATGAATAAACATACCGTACCACGAACCTAATTGCTCTTTCCAATGCAGTTGCCATTTTGATAGTATATGTTTTTCTAGGCTATGGTGTGATTTGATTATAATACTTGCTGCCGCAGCTTCAAACCCAACTCTACCTTTGATACCGATTATAGTATCACCAGTATGTATATCTCTCCCTATAGCATATTTGCTAGCAATAATTTCCAACTTTTCAATACACTCTACAGGAGACATTTTATGACCATTAATTCCACACAGTTCACCTGATTGAAAAGAGAGGCTAATTTTAGATGGAATGCTTTCTATTAGTTGACTCGGATAAGCACTTTCTGGTAGTGCTTTCTCAGAAGTTAATGTTTCTTCTCCACCTACACTAGTTCCCCAGAGTCCTTTGTTCACCGAGTATTTTGATTTTTCCCAATCCATATCAACACCATTGTCTATCAAATACGTTATTTCTTCCTTTCTTGACAATTTTTGATCTCTAATTGGAGTAAGTATTTTTATTTCAGGTGCAATTAAACTGAAGAGTAAATCAAAACGGATTTGATCATTTCCAGCTCCAGTTGAGCCATGAGCAATATAACTAGCACCTACGGATTTAGCATATTCAGCTAATGCGATTGCTTGGAAAACTCTCTCAGCACTCACAGACAGAGGATATGTATTGTTTTTTAGTACATTCCCAAATATCAAGTATTTTATTATGTTGTCATAATATTCTTGTTTTTTATTAAGCATTACGTACTGCTTTACACCTAATGATTCTGCTTTGATTTTAATTTTGTCTAATTCTTTGTCAGTAAATCCACCTGTATTTGCAAAGGCGGCATAAACATCTAAGTTCTTCTCTTTTGATAGATATATGGCACAATAAGAAGTATCCAAACCTCCACTAAATGCAAGTACTACTTTATTATTTTTCATTTTTTAAAGCTCTTAATAATTTTGGAATTTTCTTTGATTGAACTTCTATTCTTTTTCTACGCTCAAGCATAAAACTTGAAAACTTTTCCCATCTTCCTTTGTCATTAGTCTGTGGTTGCGTTTCTATATCATATACCATCCCAGTACAAAGGCACATAGTTTTATTAGTCCTTTGTAGAATATCATAATTCAAACAACTCTTACATCCTGCCCAGAAATCCTCATCTTTAGTGAGTTCAGGGAAAGTTACTGGTCTGTAGCCCAAATCAGAATTGATTTTCATTACTGCAGCACTTGTCGTAATCCCAAATATTTTCCCATTAGGGAATTTCTTTCTAGATAGATCGAACACCATTTGTTTTATTTGCCTAGCTACTCCTGTTTTTCTAAAATCTTCATGAACTATAAGCCCCGAATTAGCTATATATTTATGATCTTCCCAAGACTCAATATAACAAAATCCCACTAGCTGCGTTCCGAAAAAAGCAATTACGGCCTTACCTTCATTTATCTTCTGGATAATGTATTCAGGTGTCCTTTTAGCAATGCCAGTACCTCTTTTTTTAGATGCTTCTTCCATCATTTGACAAATATCTACAGCATGAACAACATGCTTACTTTCAGCAATAGTTATATTAAACTTCATGGTTCTTTATTTTTAAATTTAGTGTGGTAATTAATTTGAATTTTAACTTAATAGAGAAAGCCTTGCTCTCTAGGATTTACAGAAATATTGGCCAAGGGCATGTCTACGCCCTAGTTCGCCTGCTAGAGCTAGTCTTTTGAGGTTTAACCGCAGAAGTGTTTACCAAAAGGATTGGCAAATGTAAGTGATTATATGTGTTTGATAACATCATTGTGATACAAACATAAAAGATTAATTTTTTAAAAAAAAGTAATAAGTTATAATCAGTACTTTTAAAGTTAATTTAGCTTTTTTCTTTTTTAAAATCCCAAGTTAGTAGTTTCAATAGATTATCCAATTGACTTTTGTATTCTATTTACTTTTCATGTTATAGAAATGATTAAGGGAGATAATTTTCTATTTTTAAATTGAATATTGTAATTGACACGTAACATAATTAAACCTATGGGTAATGATTCAATTCTATAAAGTACAAAATTAGATTTAGTTTAACACAAGATTAAACAAATATGATAAATTCAAAGGAAGTAGACTAAACTTACTTAAACATCATGATACATATATCTAGTATATATATAAACATATAGAGCCATTGAATTTATTTGTAATGTAATGAAACAAGTCGAATTATATATGAAACACTTCGTTCAGAATGAACTGTGCTTAAATCCAAATAATATTTATTGATTTTCTGTATTTATCTAATATAATTCTCTTGATACATTGTTTGTGATGATGCTATTGCAAATGCTTGTTTCAATAGCTTGTTTGCTATTGCTATC
>JAGXGG010000107.1 GCA_024636855.1 Ignavibacteriota bacterium
CATCTGGGAAGCACGGCTTTGTAGTTTCTATGGAAGATATAAGTACTAGTATGAGATGGTGGGCAGGAACTGATGTAGCTATTAATTTAAATTCAGGTATATACGAAGGAGAACAAAACACTATGAATATAATATCTGCACAAGGTGAAGGAGATGGGGATAATTATGCTGCTAAGGCATGTCATAATTATAGATATGTCCACGATGGTATTATTTATCGAGATTGGTATTTACCAAGTTTATCGGAATGGTGGAAATTGGAAGATAATAGTACTATAATAAATACTTCAATTGTAAATAATGGGGGTAACGCTTTACCTTTAACTTCTTTTTATTGGTTGTCTTATATACCTTATAGTAATGCAGCTACTGCTCATAGTTTTGATGGATCAAGTGGCATTAATTCTGTAAGGTCTACTCTTTACAGAGTAAGAGCAATACGAGCATTTTAATTACTCGAGTATAGAGTAAATAAAATTTATAATATTTAAAAAGGCGAGGACGGTGTTCTTGCCTTTTTTAATGGGTAAAAGATGGGCGGAAGTGGTTGGCTTGGGAGCGGATTTTGTACTTGAGTAAAAAGAAGAAGTTAGCTATATTACTAGAATTATAATTTATTATTTAAAAATAATTAGGAGTTATTTATGAAAAAGGTATTAGTGATAATAATGTTGATTTTTGCATTCGGGTGTAAAGAGGATGTAACCTCTCCAAATAAAAATGAATTGGTTGGTAAGTGGAAGAAGGATTTTGTTTCAGGTATAAAAGTTAAATATGATAAAATAATAATCGAATTTACTAATGATAATAAGGTTATACATACTGCTGCTAATTCAGAAGTTAAAAGTGAAAGTCTTATAGGTAGTTATAATTATGATAATGGTATAGTTATATTGATAGATACAGATTGTAAAGAAGTACCAGGCAAATACGAGTTAGAATTTAGAAATAATGGTGTTGAATTTAAGTTAATAGATGATGAATGTTTACGAAAAGAAGTAATTACTGGATTTTTTGAGAAGTATATTGAGTAACTATATAGCGAAAGCAATCCTCTAGGAGGTGGAAATGCTTCGCGAGTGGGCGGTTTTCCTATTCTAAATAGATTACCACGTCGCTATGCTCCTCGTAATGACATTCGGATGGGTGGTTTTCTTATTCTAAAGAGATTGCCGCGTCCTTTCAGTCCTCGCAATGACATTTGTGGTGGCGGTTTTGATGAAAAATAAGTACCCCCGAAGGGAGTCGAACCCCTAACCCTCAGAGCCGAAATCTGATGCTCTATCCAGTTAAGCTACGGAGGCATTTATTTTCTTCGTAATAGTTTTTTGACGGCTGCTATTTCTTGTTTGGTGAAAAATCCGAACAATCGGAGCAACACTAGGAAAGTTATGAGGAGCGAAATCTTTGTTATTACGTCCGTCATTGTTCCAAAATTAAGGTTTAATGCGTTATTTGCAAAATAAATTGCTGCAGTAAGCACAGCAATGATTGTTATTTTGGGCCAATCGTACTTTATAGCGTACGATTTTCGCGCAAAGTAGTAGATAAGGACTGCATTAGTGGCGAATCCAATTAAAGTGGCCCACGCAGCACCTATATAGCCGACGTTTGGGACTAGCGTGTAAAGTGCAACAAAATACACTGCAGTGCCAGTGACTATCGAGTATGCAAGGTACTTGGTCTTTTTGGCGATATGGAGCGACGCAGAGAAGTTATTATACATTCCGTTGAACCAATAGGCCAAAAGGATGATAGGTATGATTACCAAGCCTCCGGTGTAGTCGTCCGGGAGTAATTTTCCTCTACCAATGAAGGGTGTTTGAACCAAATAGGTCACAAAAAAGCTGAATGAGAGGAAGATTATAGCACCTATTAGTGTGAAATATGTTAAGATTTTAGAGAAAAGTTCTTTTGAACTTTCGTTTTTGAAATTATTCAGGAAAAATGGTCTCCACGCGTAGTCGAATGCTGTTATGAATAGGAGCATTGGGATTCCGAGCTTGTAGTTTGCTGAGTAAACGGCTTGTGCATCGGACCCAGCGAACTCTTTGACTATTGGCTTATCTGCTACGTTCAAAAAAATAGTCGATAGTGCAGCCGGCAATGTAGGTATTCCATATTTGAGCATGGTGCTGAAGAGCTTCGAGTCGTATTTGAAGACTAAATTGGCGATGATTTCCTTAGACTGGATGGCGAGAGTGGTCAAAGAGGCAATGATTTGGATAACCAAGACGGCGAAGATTCCCATCCCGAAGTATGTGATAGCTATATAGTTAAGGGTAACGTACACAATGACATGGACGAATCTTATCATGACGAAGCTGCGTGCTTTATTGTTCATGCGAAGCAGTCCAAATGGAATAAATTGGATTGCATCAATTAAGGGAACAAACGCTGCGAGCATGATTAGCTGAGCTGAGTTTTCTATTTCTCCAGAAAGTATGAAGGTTAGGTCGTCCGCGAAAGCGAAAATAATCGACGAGACGACGAATCCGAATAAGAAGATGGTGATAAAGGCGTGCGAGAAGACTGCACGCGATTTATTGATGTCAGTTTTGTCATAATATCTGAAGAAAGAGCTTTCCAAGGCTGTTGCATAGAACACATTGAAAATACCAATATACGCATAGAGTATAACAATGTCAGCATACTCGGCCTTAGGTAAGTAATTGATATAGAGAGGAAAGAGAATGAAAGTTAAGAAGCGACCTACGATATTGAAAATACCATACGTGACGGTTTGCCCAGCTAACTCTTTGAGCTTTTCTCTCATTCCTTAGGTGATTTTCTTTTAGTAGGAAATGCTAAGATAAGTCCAATGACCGAACCATATAGTGTTGTGATTCGCCAATCCGATTTGAGGGTACAATTAGTCTCACATCCGAAGAAATGGAAGTAAGCATAACCCAAAACTGCTCCAGCAGCCATAAATAGTAATATTTTAATCTTCGTATTCATTATCATTAGATACGTTTTCTTCTTCTATTTGTTTTGTTTCTTCTTCCATCTCTATACGAAGAGTAAAACCTGCCTCTTCGGCCTCTGTGAAGCCAAGTTCTTTCAATTCTTTTAGCTTAGGAAGGTCTTCGAGGGTGTTCAAACCAAATGCTTTCAGAAATTCAACTGTTGTACCATACAAATAGGGATTACCAGGGGCATCGCTTTTCCCAATAATACGAACGTAACCTTTGTCAATAAGGCCGTTAATGATTTCTTTAGAGTTTACACCCCTAATAGATTCCACACCAGGTCTAGAAATAGGCTGTCTGTAAGCAATAATAGCAATAGTTTCCAAGTTTGCATTACTCAATTTCCTTCGGACAACGTTCTTATTGATTTTACCAACGATTTTACCGTATTTACGAGAAGTAACAAGGGAATATCCTCCCCCACTTTCTAAAATACGGAAAGGACGATCATTGTCCGAGTTATCGTTATTAATTTCATTAATGATATCGCGAACATAATCACGATTAAAACCAATTTTGTCAAGCAGCTCATATTCTATAATATCCTGCTCATCAGCACTATTAGACTCATTTGAAGCAAGTATCTTCATCAAGCGATTAATATCAAGAGGCTCTTCCATAGTGAAAAGTAGTGCTTCTAAAGCAATCTTCTGTTCTTGCTTAGGCAAAGAGAAAAAATATGGTAAATCTTTTAGTTCCATCTAATTCAAGTTTAGTGTTGGTGATATAATTATGTCTTCGAATAAATCATCTTGCGTTATAAATAATTCTTGGGAACGAATAAGCTCCAATAAAGCAAGAAAAGTAACAACTATAAAAGCTTTAGGTTTATCTTTCATAAAGTCAAGAAATTTAATTCTTCCTTTCATATTTACTATCTTAACTAATTCTTCTTTTTGTTCTTCAACAGAAATTGGAATTAATTCTACAACGTGTTCTTGAACGGCATTGTCCAATCTATCTACAGCAGTTTTGAATGCAGTTAGTAAATCAAACATAGTTGTATTAGTATATACAACTTCTGCAGACTCGTCATTACCGAAATAATTTCTTTCGTGATAATTAAGGTTATTTTCTTCCGATATACGCATATCTTCAGTTGCTTCTTTTATTTGTTTATACTCTAATAGCTTTTGTACTAATTCAGTACGTGGATCTTCTATCTCATCACCATTCTCATCTTTTGGTTTTGGTAATAGTAATCTCGCTTTGATATACATTAGTGTAGAAGCCATAAGTATGAACTCACCAGCTAATTCTAAATCAAGTAATTTCATTACTCTAACATAGCTTAGAAATTCTTCGGTAATTCTAGATATAGGAATATCATAAATATCCAATTCGTCTCTTCTAATAAAATAGAGGAGCAAATCAAATGGACCTTCAAAATTTGGGAGGTGAATTCTGTACATAGTTCTTTATACTTTTAACAAAAGTAAAGTATTATATGGAGTAGTGGGAATTAATTTTTCAACATCTATATATACTCGCGGTCTAATCGTGGTAATAAGTGAGTAATTATTTCATAAGGGATAGTATTTGCCTTTTCAGAAATATCATAAATAGAATCTCCAATAATACCTTCATCCATTATTATCACTTCATCACCTACTGAAACATCAAGTCCAGATATATCAACCATTGTAAAATCCATGCAAACAGAACCAACTATTCTACATGAATTATTTTTAATGCTAAATAATCCACAATTAGATAATGCCCAAGGATATCCATGACCATATCCAAATGGAATAACTGCTATAGTAATATCTTTTTCAGCTATGTATTTATTACTATAACCAACAGTTTCCCCTTTGTTAACTTTCTTTATTAGAATAACTTCAGAAACTAATTTGAGACTTGGTCTTAATCCACTCTTTGCTTGCAATTCACGTGTAGGTAAAAAACCATATATAGCTAAACCGGGTCTAGAGTAATTACCAAGACAAGAGATGTCATTAAATATAGCAGCAGAATTATGAGTATGAATATATTCTAGTTTACCAAAAGCTGACTCTATTTTATTTAAAGCATTTCTAAACTCTAGTATCTGATTTTCTGTTTGAGTCTTATCAATATCATCTGAAGAGATTAGATGAGTCAAACACCCAACAACTTTTAGATTATCAAATGTTTGTAGTGCTTTTATAAACGCTTCTAATTTATGGGTCTTAACTCCTTCCCTATTCATTCCAGTATCCACGAATATATGTAGTAACACTTTAGTATTCTTTAATTTTGCTGCATTGTTTAATTCATTTAGAACATTAATATTAACTGTACAAACCTGCAAATCTAAACTTATTACATTGTTAACTTCATCTTCTGAAAGTGTACCAGTTAATAATATCTCTCCTTTGTCACCCTTCTCTCTTAACTCGTGTGCCTCATGTACATAAGGTACACCAAGAATTTCTACACCTTCATCACGTAATACTTTTGAAATTTCACTAATCCCTATCCCATATCCATTGGCTTTTACAATTCCAATTATCTTTGTACCGGATATTTCTCTTATTATTCTTAAATTGTGTCTTATATTTTTGGTATTTATGATTGCTTTTGATCTGTTCATTAATAATTGCTGTCCTTTATGCCGAGAATAAGAGTGAAGTTTTTATATTTTCGAAATTACTAAGATATTTTTAATGAAAAAACAATTAGCTATAATTTTATTCACATTTATCCTTTTTTCTTGTACTTCTGTTCAGAAAAAGAATGAATGCAAGAGCGTTAGTTCAAATGGTAATTTGGGCACTCTCATTAATTCAATAGACAATGAACCTCTAATTAAATCGGTTGAAAACGAATTAGTCTATTTAACAAATGATAATAATCAATATAACATTTTTCAAATAAAAGACAATAACAACCTCTTAACTAAACTAGATAATGTTATAAAATACAATGACATAATCTCCCCAGGCTTACCAACATCATATTCACTTGATAAAGAAAAAACACTTTACGTAGTTTCTGGACTTACTAATGATTCGTTGAATAGAGACTTATTTGCGTTTATGTATGTAAGAGGAGAATATGCTAGAATAATTGATACAAAAGTACTTAATAGTCTAGGATTCGAAGGACATCCATTTTTTGTAAATAATAGAATGTATTTCACAAAAGAAATTAATGGACAATGGGATATTTATTTCTCAGACTATGAGAATGGTAAGTGGACACCTCCTGTTCCCTTTGTTGAAATTAATACACCCGTTGATGAAGGGTTTTATTCTGAATCTTTTAATAAGGTATTATTTTCAAGAAAAGTAAATGGTAAGTTTAATATATTTCATTTGAATAAAAATGACTTTAATTCAAATGAACCATATCAGTTAAGTGGTAACTTTAATTCTCCTTACAATGATATTGCACCAATTTTAGTTAATGGAGAAATATTTATTTCTTCAGATAGACCAGGTGGTTGTGGTCAATTCGATATTTACATGTTTGATTTTTGTAGAAATGTAACTCTCTCAGGTAATGTAATAAGTGAATTTGAGAATGTACCTCTAAAAGGAATAGTTGAACTTTATTCTATTGATAGTATATTGTTAGATCAGTATATAATACCTAACAATTCTTATTTCGAGTTTAATTTATCAGCAAATAATTATTATTATTTAGTTTATAAAAACGATTGTTATAATTCCATAAAGAGCACTGAGATATTTTTTGCGGAGTGTAACGAGAATTCTGATGTTGTTTTACAACAAGATATTTATTTGCCTAATTATACAGTAGAATTCAATTTTGAAGAATACGACATACCATTTTTTGTAACTGGCTATTACAGACCTAATACCTCGGATAACTTAAAAGAGTTGAAAAGCTTATTCAAATTAGGAGTGATAACTGGAAAAGGAAATACATCATATATTGAATATCCAGATGAGAAGTATCATGAGTACTCTTATACAATTGATTCTGCATTTGATGAGGCTATAGAATATATAAATGATAAGTTGAACAACCTTAAAAATGAATGCGTATTAAGTAATACAAAAATAGTTCTTGACATAACTGGATATTCTGATCCTCGTGATATTTCGTCTAATAAAATATATCCTGGACCTGATATTTATGACGAAAAAGGAAACGTAGCAGTTAAGAATGGTGCCATCATTGACAATCAATTACTATCTTTTATAAGAGCTTATTACACTGGTGCTTATATCAAAGATAAAGTCTCTGATAATAGCAATATTGTCATTAATATGCTTACTGGTGGAGTGGATGATAATACCAAGAGACCAAATGACCTAAAGAGACGTGTAAAAGTTAGTATTCGACTCGAAACAGCAGCCCAGTAACACTATTAAACTTTGTTATTCTTCTTTACTATTCAGCAAGTTACATAGTTGAAAAGATTATCCTTATATTTGCAAATTATATTTAAAACATTCTAAAAAAAGTGGAGTTAAAGATGGTAGCTTACAAGCCCATGGAATACTTGGATTTCAATGATCCAACAATAGCACAACAACAAAAAGAAGCAATTGAAAAAGTTAAATCTCAATTAGGTAAAGAATATCCTAATATTGTAGATGGAAAAGAAGTATATACAGATAAAAAGACTACATCATATAATCCTGCTAATAAAACAGAGGTAGTAGGTATATTTCAAAAATCTGGAAAAGAAGATGCTGAGAAAGCAATAAATGCTGCAGAAAAAGCATTTGAAACTTGGAAATATGTTCCAGCAGAGGAAAGAGCAGAGTATTTATTCAAAGCAAGTGAATTAATCAAACAAAGAAGATTAGAAATTAATGCTTGGATGATTACTGAAGTTGGAAAGAATTATTTAGAAGCTGATGCTGATACATGCGAAGCGATAGACTTCCTAGAGTTCTATGGTCGTGAAATGATACGTCTCTCTGAAAATCAACCATTGACAGGTCAACCAGACGAAATTAATGAATACTTTTATATTCCATTAGGTGTTGGAATTGTTATTCCACCTTGGAACTTCCCATTTGCTATCATGGCAGGAACTGTAGCTGCATCTATTGTTACTGGAAACACTGTTGTATTGAAGCCATCTTCTGATGCACCAATGATGGCAAAATTATTTGACGAACTGATGAGAGAAGTTGGATTACCTGATGGTGTATTCAATTACCTAGTGGCTAGCGGCGCAGAAGCAGGTGATTATATGGTTGACCACCCTAGAACTCGTTACATCTCATTTACTGGCTCAATGGAAGTAGGTACTCGTATCTATGAAAGAGCTGCAAAAGTTAATCCAGGTCAAATCTGGTTAAAGAGAGTAGTTGCTGAAATGGGTGGAAAAGATGCGATGCTTATTGATAGCGAAGTTGATGTTGATTATGCTGCAAGTGAAGTTGCAAAAGCGGCATTCGGATTCCAAGGACAAAAATGCTCTGCATGTTCTAGAGCAATTGTAGATGAGAAAGTATACGATGAGTTTGTAGAAAAACTAGAAGCTAAAGCAAAAGCCATAGTAATGGGTGATCCTAGGGATAATGCTCCAGCTGGACCAGTAGTTAGCGAAAGTGCTTATAACTCTATCAAAAAATATATTGAAATTGGTAAAAAAGAAGGTAGATTAATAGTTGGTGGTACTACACCGGATTCAGATAAAGGATACTTCATCTCCCCTACTGTTATTGTTGACGTTCCTGACACAGCAAGAATTGCTAAAGAAGAAATATTTGGTCCTGTTTTAGCAGTTATCAAATCTAAGAACTTTGATGATGGTATTAGAATATTCAATGATACTATTTATGGTTTAACTGGCGGATTGATTACTAACAATACTGATAAATTAGCTCGTGGTAAAAAAGAACTACATTGCGGTAATCTATACTTAAACAGAAAATGTACTGGTGCTTTAGTTGATGTTCATCCATTCGGTGGGTTTAACATGAGCGGAACTGATAGTAAAGCTGGTAGCCGTGATTACTTGCAATTATTTATGCAAGGTAAGTCTGTTGCTACTAAAAAGTAAGATATATTTACTAAATTGAATTGTCTATTAAGCTCTCAGAAATGAGAGCTTTTTTATTTAATAAAAAAACCGATTACTTAGTAGTAACCGGTTTTATAATTATCATTTAGTAATTTTTGAACTTAAGCAGTAACTGCTTCCTTTCTCCATCTGATATCTAGATTTCTGTTAGCTGTTGCTTCATCTAGTCTTCTCAGAGGAGTAGTCACAGGAGCTTGAAGTACAGTATCAGGTTCTTCTTTTGCTTCTGTTGCTATTTGTATCATAGCTTTGATGAATCCATCTAAGTTTTCTAGATTTTCAGTTTCAGTTGGTTCAATTAGCATTGCCTCTTTAACTACTAATGGGAAGTAAATTGTCGGAGCATGGAAACCTAAATCTAATAATCTCTTAGCTATATCTCTTGTAGAAACACCATCTCTTTTTTGAAAGTTTCCACTTATAATACATTCGTGTAAGCAATAACCTGGATAAGGCACTTCGAAATAATCTTTGATTTTGCTAAGTATATAGTTAGCATTAATTACTGCATTCTCACTAACTCGTTTTAATCCTACTTCCCCTAGCATTCTAATATATGTATATGCACGTACAAGTACACCAAAGTTACCCCCGAATGTATGTACTTTACCGACAGTATTAGGGAAATTATAATTTAGTTTATACTCTTCACCGTGTTTCTCGATATTAGGAACAGGTAGGAATTCAATTAGTTTCTCGCTTACACAAATTGGTCCAGCACCAGGACCTCCACCACCATGAGGCGTAGAGAATGTCTTGTGTAGGTTTATATGTACACAATCGAACTTCATATCACCAGCTCTAGCAATCGTAAGAAGTGCATTCAAATTTGCTCCATCCATGTAAATAAGACCACCACAACCATGGACAAGTTTTTCAATTTCAATAACGTCAGTTTCAAATAGACCTAGAGTATTTGGATTAGTTAACATTAGTCCAGCAACATTATCTATACATTTTGCTTTTAAGTCATCTAAGTCGATTCTTCCATCGGGTCCGGATTTTACACTAACAATATCAAATCCAGCCATAGCTGCAGAAGCAGGATTAGTTCCATGTGCTGAATCGGGAATAAGGATAACAGTTTTGTTAGTCTCTCCCCTAGTTTCAAAGTATTTCTTGAAAGTGAGAATTCCTGTTAATTCTCCCTGTGAACCAGCGGCTGGTTGTAACGATACACCGGGTAAACCTGTAATTTTCTTTAAGCATTCACCTAATTCAAACATCATTTTTAAGGCTCCTTGTGCATTTTCATCTCTACTAAAAGGATGAAGGTTTGCAAACCCGTCCATTGCTGCAACTTTCTCATTCACTTTAGGATTGTACTTCATAGTACAAGATCCTAGAGGATACATACCTTTTTCTATATTAAAATTAAGGTGCGACAAATGTTGGAAATGTCTTGCAATTTCTATTTCACTAACTTCTGGAAGCTCAGCAGCTTCTTTTCGTAAGTATTCCTTTGGAATAAATTCAGAAATATTTTTTTTCTCAATTTCTAAATTTGGAAGAGAGTATCCTATTCTTCCTGGTGATGACTTTTCAAATATTAATTTTTCCATATCCTTTTAAACGGTTAGTTGTTTTAAAGCTGATTTGGCTGCTTTTTGTTCAGCCGATTTTTTATTTTTACCTGTACCTTTACCTATTAGTTCATCTTGAGAATAAACGCCAATTTCAAATTTCTTCATATGATCAGGTCCTTCTTCTAAAAGAACTCTATATGTTGGTGCTTCTTTTCCTTGACTTTGTATTAGTTCAAGTAATTTACTTTTAAAATTCTTTTCGTGTTCAAACTCATTGTCGTTTAAGAGTGGAATAAATTTTTTCGTTATAAAATAACGTGCATTCTCTAAACCACTATCCAAATATATAGCACCAATAATTGCTTCTACACAATCAGCAAGCAACGAATTGCTGCCACTTTGTAATGCTTTTTGGGCACTGAAGCTTAATAGGATGTATTTGTCAAAACCCATTTTCTCAGCACAATATGCTAGAGATTGTTTGTTTACTATAGAAGATCTCATTTTTGTTAAGTCTCCTTCTAGTAAATCGTGTTCTAAAAATAAATACTCTGCTACTACCATACCTAAAATAGAATCCCCAAAAAATTCTAATCTTTCATTTGAATAGATTTTTTTATCGGATATTTGAAGATATGAACGATGAGTTAGTGCTTGCTCAAAGAAAGCAAAGTTTGAAATCTTAACTCCAATTTCGTCTTCAATAGATTGTTTTTGATCTTTAGAAAAAAATCCAACTTCAACGAAAAATCTTTCGAAGTTGGATTTCTTTAAATTCTTATCATCAGAGAATATAGAGCTAATAAGTCTATTAAGCTTAGATCTCATTAATTTTTACTCTTCATATGCTTTGAAACATAAAGTTGCATTGTGTCCACCAAAACCAAATGTATTGCTTATTGCAGCTTTTACATCTTTTTTGATTGGGGTATTAGGTACATAATTCAAATCAGCACATTCTGGATCAGGTGTGTCATAATTGATTGTAGGAGGAACAATGCCTTCTTTAATCGCTTTGACTGCAGCAATTGCTTCTATTGCACCAGCTGCACCTAATAAATGCCCTGTCATAGACTTAGAAGAACTAACTAATAAATTTTTAGAATGTTCTTCGAATACAGTTACTATTGCATTTGATTCATTTTTATCATTAAAGAAAGTAGAAGTACCATGAGCATTGATATAATCAATATCATTTGGAACTAATCCAGCATCTTTAATTGCTATTCGCATAGACCTAACAGCACCTTCTCCACCTGGAGCAGGTTGAGTAATGTGGTATGCATCATCTGTCAATCCCATTCCCGCAATTTCTGCATAAATCTTAGCACCTCTGTTCTTAGCATGCTCTTCAGTTTCTAATATTAGAATTCCACCACCTTCACCAATTACAAATCCATCTCTGGCTTTGTCAAATGGTCTTGATGCAGTAGCGTATCCTTCATTATTCTCAGAGAGTGCTTTCATAGCATTGAAACCACCTACGCCCATTGGGCAGATAACTGCTTCGGCACCACCTGTAACCATAACATCAGCATCACCTCTTTGTAAAAGCATAAGTGCATCTGCAAGAGAATGAGAAGAAGTAGCACAAGCAGATACAGTTGCATAGTTTGGACC
>JAGXGG010000108.1 GCA_024636855.1 Ignavibacteriota bacterium
AACATTACTCCGAAGCTGTAAGTTGGTTAATATAGTAACAAATAGAATAGTAAATAAAAATCTAAACATCTTCTATACTATAGTAATCAGGTGGAAATCCATTTAATTGACGCCATAACTCATACCAAAGTGGTACATCTCTAAGAAGTACAAATGCTTTTGCACCCGAACCAATTCTGAGTACTTCAGGCCATTGTTTACTGTCCTTATCTGGTGCTATTAGAACTCTATATAGTCCATTTTTACTAATAATCCTGTCTACTGCAACTACATTACCTCCGTAAGTTCCAGTGGAAATGTTAGGCCAGCCACTGAAAACTACTGCAGGCCATCCATCAAACTGTATCCTAGCATCTTCATCTTTGAATATTAGTGGCAAATCCATAGGTCTAACATAGATTTCGATTGCTAAATCAAAATTTGTAGGCATAATTGTTACTATATCAGTACCTTCTTTAATTATTTCACCCAAGCCCTTTTTTATGGCTTTAGTTATATAACCTGATTGAGGAGCAGTTATATAGTAGTATTGCTGCCTAACTTCATAATTACTTAGATTGTTTTTTAATTTTGATGCCTTAGCTCTTGTATCCAATTTACTTGATATAGCAGAGAATTTTTCTGATTCAGATTTTGCTATCTTATCTGCATATTCTGCTTTTATGGAAAATAATTCTAATTCTAAATTCAATAACTTATTATATTGATTTTCAAGCTTATTTTTCTGGACAATTACTTTTGAAGCCATTTCTCTTTGTTTTACACTCTTTGCTTCAAGATCTGTTTTTGATTTTAGTCCTTTTTCGAAAAGTTCATTCGTTCGGTTTAATTGTTTATTAGCAACATCTAACACTAGCTCATAAGCAACTAAGTCAATACTATCGCTTTCTATCTCACGTCTTAGCTGGATTATTTTATTTTTCGTCGTTGCTGTTTTCAAATCTCTATTTTGAATCATAGCAATTTGCTGTTGCTCAATGGATTTCACCTTATCTTCATAAGATGTTATACTTTCAAGATTTGCATCAACTTGTTCGTTTGTTCTAGCCAGTAATTCAGGATCGAAATACTCACTTTTTACTTCAGAAATAAAAACAATTGTATCACCTTTTTCAACGAAATTACCTTCTTGAACATACCATTTTTCTAATCTACCAGAAATTACAGACTGTATGGATTGGGGTTGTTGTGATGGATTAATAGTTGTAACATATCCTTTAGCGTCTATGTTTTGAGTCCAAGGTAGAAATAACCCCAATATTATCACTAAAAGAACACTAAGAGATATAATTAACAATAACTTGCTTTTATTCTTCTTCTTCAAAGAAACATATGACTTAATCTCTTCATCTGTTATGTGATTGTAAAGACTATTCTCAGATATATTAAGCATTTCCACCACCTTTGCTTATTACAACTTGTTGATTAGATTTTTTTAACCAATAATCGTCTTCTGTCACTATAATAAAGGTACTTTCTTTGAATTCTTCGAGCATATATTCTATTATCCTTTCTTTCTCATTCTCTTTAATATACAAGAATGGATATTCGAATAAATATAATCTACATTTAGTTACTAATGATCTAGCAAGTAATATCTTCTGAGTTACATCTTTAGATAAAAAGTAATTTGAAGGATTGATAACTGATTCAAGACCATTAGGCAAATTTGAAACAAAAAGATCAAGTCCCATTATAGAGATAATTTCTCTAATCTTTTCTTCAGTTATTTTTCTTCCAACTGTGATATTGTCAATCAAACTTGCTTCAAATAATTCATTTGTTGAAAAATGAATTGAAATTTGTTTATTCAGAATGCTTTTATTCAAATTCTCAATAGGGATACCATCTAATTTTACAGCACCAGATTTTATATCAATAAATCCAGAAATTATGTTCAAAAGAATTGATTTTGAAACTTTATTCTCTCCTAATATCATTGTGTTCGAGCCACTTTTTATATTAGCAGAAAAATTATTCAAATAATAATCAGCACCATCACTTCCAGAATAATTTAAGTTAGTTATATCTACAGATATGCCGTCTGTTACATCTTTTAACTCAACTTTCTTCTTTTCATCCAATTCTATATCAGTTATGTATCCTATTTTATCAAGGGCAGTTAGAAGGTCATAAATAGAGTCTATACTGTTAATCAACTTTTCAGTAGATGTCAATATTAACAAGATAATAATTTCTGCAGCTACGAATTGACCAATATTCATCTGTTCGTTATAGACTAATAACCCCCCTAGCACAAGAAGTCCTGCAGCAAGAAGAACTTTAAACAGTATAAAGAATTTAAATTGCGTTACTAATACGCCAAAATGTTTCTCTCTAGCTTCTAAATACTCTATCGTTTTTTGGTCAGTCTGTTTTAGGTGAAGAGCAAAGCTTGAAAATTTCTTAAATGATTTATGCGTTCTAGCTACTTCTTCTAACCAATGTGCTACTATATACTTGAATTTACTTTCCAGAATACTTGTTGACATTCCTTTAGGGCTAGTCGCTCTAAATAAAACCCAAATTGAGGAAACAAGGAAGACACCTAATATTAGGAAATAAGGACTATAAACGGACAATAGTACAAGTCCAAAGAATGCTTGGAAAACAGCTAATGAGAAGTCAACTAATATTTTAGGAAGAGTTTTCTGGATAGTTAATGTGTCAAAAAATCTATTAGCTAACTCTGGTGTATGAAGGTTTTGCAAATTTGTAAGTTTTATTTTGGGAAATCTAAATGCAAATTCGAAAGAAGATTTAGCAAATATTTCCTGTTGTATATTTTCTACTATTCTAAGTTGGGTTAGTTGAAAAACACCAGAGAATAGAATACCAATCAATACAAACAAAACTAGAACTGCCCATGAGGTTGTTAGAGCTCCCATTTGGATAATATTAACAATTGCTTGGATACCCAATGGTAATGAAAGGTTCACAAGTCCATTTAGTATAGCATATAAATATATTTGGTATACTTCCTTTTTAAAGGGAGATAATAATTTCCAAAACCTTTGTATTGGGGTCATTTTTTACTTTTAATTAGTAGATAAAAAAACTCAGAATACTTTACTTTTCCCGATTACGAATATAGGACACTAATAGTCTAATATATAATTAAAGATATTAATACTACCTATAAAAAACTTATATTTCTATAATATTCATTTTTCCTGAGCTTTACAAACCCTTTACCATCCAATGATTAGTATGTTTTGTTTTTAGTTCATTGTACATAATTTCTTTCTTCGTAAAATCACTTTCTAATTGAAATCGATAAACTTTAATTGGAATTGCATTTGGATATATTGCAATAAATTTAGCAAAGTGTTTAATTGCCTCACTCTTTTGACCAGTCGCAAGTAGTGATTCACCTTTATATATAGCTACCATTTTTGGGATTACTCCAAATAAGGTATCCATTTCTTCTGAAAGTGTATTTATTAGCCATAACTGTAAATCAGGATTAGATAACTTTGGGTTACGAGTCGCTTCTGAAACAAAATATTGATAAGTTGTAAATAAAAAGAACAAGTGCTCATTAGGTATATTTCCGGCCTCATTAAACATTTTATATAAATTAACGGTTTCTTCTGTTATACTATTTTCATCACTTTGAAGTGACTCATTGAATAAATTATCAAGTAACTTCAATATTCTTGTGTCTGAAGAATCAATTATGGTTTTACTTTTTAATTCCTTATATTCTTCTTCTGTAGCAACTACAACGTCTTGTATTTGTGAAAAAACAGAGCAAGTTGTCAAAAAAATAATTAAAAATATTCTGAATTTCATTTGTTTCCCTTTTATACCTTTTCCAAAGCTTGGCTAACATCCCAAATTAGATCGTCTATATTTTCTACACCGATTGATAACCTAACAAGACTCGAAGTTACTCCTATACTCTTCAAATATTCTGGTTCAACTCCCGCATGGGTCATAGTGCTTGGGTGTTCTGCCAAACTCTCAGTGCCACCTAGGCTAACTGCTAATGTCATTAGTTTTAATGAGTTCAAGAAGATAAATGCTTCTTTCTCACCACCAACAATGTCGAAAGCTACCATTGCTCCAGGTCCATCATGTTGTCTTTTGTATAATTCATAGCTAGGACTTTCCTCGTCAATCATTCCCAAATAATGGACTTTTGTAACCTTTGGATGTACATTCAAAAATTTGGCAATTTCAATTGCATTCTGTTGTTGCTGTTCCATTCTCACTTTCAAAGTTTCCAGACTTCTCATTAATAACCAACCAGTCCAAGGTCCAGCCATATTTCCAAGAAAGGTTCTTAGAGTTTTTACTCTTTTCATTGGACCTTTGTACCCAAGAACTGCACCAGCTATTACATCACTATGTCCACCAATATATTTTGTAGCTGAGTATACAACTAAGTCCGCACCAAATCGAAGTGGGTGTTGCCAAAGTGGGCCCATATACGTGTTATCAACTACTGTCAGTACTTGTTTTTCCTCAATACTATAATGGTTTTTTAGTTCATTTATCATCTGCAAATCAACTATTGCGTTAGTAGGATTAGCAGGTGTTTCAACAAAAATCATAGCTACTTTATCAGAAAAACCTTTTTCCTCAATTTTTGCCATTATTTCTTCTTTAGTTGCATTTGGCTTAAACCCAACTGTATCAATACCATATTTTGGAAGAAAGTGGTGAATAAAGTGATCAGTTCCACCATAAAGTGGGCTACTATACACTAACACATCACCAGGACTCAAAAACTCCATAAATACAGTCGTAATTGCTGACATTCCACTTTCAAATACTGCACATTCTTCTGCTTTATCCCATAAGCAAAGTCTGTTCTCTAGTATTTCCAAATCAGGATTATTTATTCGACTGTAGATTAGTCCTAACTCTTCGTCTTGACCTTTCTCTCGTAAACCATAAGCTACTTCGAAAAATGCTTTTCCTTCTTCTGCATTCTTAAAAACAAATGTAGACGTTTGGAAAATTGGACATTTCAAGGAGCCTTCTGATAACTCTGGCTTATAGCCGTATGACATCATAAGACTTTCAGGTTTCATATTTCTATTCATTGTTTATCTCAATTTTAGCTTTATTTAGAATACTAATTTAACAATTACAAATGATTAATAATTATTAGTAAGATAAAACATTGAGACAAGAATATCGTTTTTGAGCAAATGAGAAATTACAATTCCCAAAATTGCCAATGAAATATAGATTTTTGCTTTTTGCTTTTATACAGATTATGTTTGCTTATGATGTATTTGCTGACAATGCTACTATAAGTGGTTATGTAAAAGATAGTTCGAATAAAGAAACACTTATCGGTGCTACTATTAGAATAGATGGTACCACTAGAGGTTCGTTAACCAATAAAGATGGCTACTTCGTAATAAGTAATATAAAACCAGGTAAATACACAGTCGTGTATTCGTATATAGGTTATGAAGAAAATAGAAAAACTATCAGTCTAAAATCAAATCAAGACCTTAGATTAGATGCATTATTATCATCTGGTTCTATGACTTCAGAAGAGATTTCAGTCTATGCTGATAGAGATGATGATAAAGTTCAGATATCTATTAGTAAAGTTAACATCCCTATGCAGCAAATTAAGGAAATACGAATTGGTGGAGAATCCGATATATTTCGTTCATTGCAATTGCTCCCTGGGGTCCTAACTTCTTCACAAATATCATCTGGTTTGTATATTAGGGGAGGTTCACCTGATCAAAACTTAGTTCTACTGGATGGGTCTATGGTGTATAATCCATCGCATTTGTTCGGATTTATATCAGCGTTTAATACAGACGCTATCAAAGATGTAGAGCTTATCAAAGGTGGCTTCAATGCAGAATATGGTGGTCGACTTTCGTCTGTACTTACTCTAACCCAGAAAGATGGGAATAGGGAAGAGGTAGAAGGAATGTTCTCTATTGGAGCTATATCATCTAAACTTGCTCTAGAAGGTCCAATAGGTAATGGCTCATGGTTTCTAGGTGGACGTAGAACATACTTCGAGTTGATTAAATCATTCCTATCAGAAGACCCACTAAACCCAATTCCTGATTTTGCTTTTTATGATGTGAATGCTAAAATCACTCAAGACTTTGGTGATAATGATAAGGTTGCTATTTCTGGATTCTATAGTAGAGATAATCTTGATTATGAAGCTGGTAATATAAATTTTAATTTGGGGATATCAAACAGACTAGGTTCTGCCAGATGGACTCATATATTCAACCCTCAGTTATTTAGTACTGTTAATCTTAGTACGAGTCAGTATATAAATGGGTTTGATGCAAGTAATTCAGGTTACGAAGTACTTCAAGAAAACATAATAACTGATTACACTATAAAGCATACTTTGGATTGGTTCCACAACGAAGATTTCACTACCAAATATGGCTACGAAGTTAACTTCTACGAATTTGATTATCTAGCTAATTTCACAGGATCGACAGACTCTACTGATCAGGGTTCAGCGGCTGGACGTACTAACTTACGTTTTACTGATAGAAATTACGCTGCATTCGCACAGGCTAAGTGGCAAGTGAACTCACTACTTTCAGCACAATTTGGTTTGAGAGCAAATCATTTTGAGTTTGCTAACCAAACAGCTATAGAACCTCGAATTGCTATGAAATACAATTTTCAACCAGATATAGCTTTAAAAGCTTCTTGGGGTATATATCATCAGAACTTGAAGTTAGCTACTTTACAAGATTTCTCATTCTTTGATACTTGGTTAGGTACTGATAGCTCACTTAATATAGGGCGTTCAGTCCATTATATAATGGCATTAGAAACAGAGCCTTGGGATGGTTATGATGTCAATGTTGACGTATATTATAAATCTTTAGAAAATATAAATGAGATACGAAGAGTAGTCCTACAAATAGACAATGGTACTGATGTTCTTTATGAAGGAAAAGGTGAGGCATTTGGTGCAGAGCTATTCATACAAAAGAAAATGGGTGATTTCACAGGTTGGTTTGGCTATGGTCTAGGTTTCATCAATGCTCAATATGATAGTTTGAATTCTGGTAATTATTTCCGTCCCAAATTTGACAGAAGACACGATTTCAAAGGTGTAATTCAATATAGTATAAATGAACATTGGGATGTTGGGGCAAACTTCACCTTCCAAACAGGTCAATCATATACTGGGCAGACATCTCGATTCCAACTTCAACTAGAGGGAGAGACCAACGGTAGAGGAAAAACTGTACCTTCGCAAAGATATGGACTCCGTTTGCCTCCTTCGCATCAACTAAATCTTAACGGGAGTTATAAGTTTAAGGCATTCGGATATGATGCCAAGCTACTGCTGGACATATATAATGTATATAATCGACGTGATATATGGTTCAGATTCTACAACGTAAATGAAGAAACTACTACTGTAGAAGACTTTAGACTATTACCAATTATACCAACATTTTCATTTGAAATAAAATTCTAGAATAGAATATGAATAAAATAATAATTATAATACTTACAATATTAGCTTTGAATAGCTGCGAAGACCCAATTCCTACGGACTATGTACCTCAGAATTATCTTGAAGCAGCTTTGTTAGTAGGTCAACCAATAGATGACATAGTACTGATGAGATCACAGCCTATAAATGCACTATTTGATTATGAAAAATCACTAATCAGAGATGCTGAAGTAATAATTACAGGTGATGACAAAGAGTTCAAATTACAAATAGACCCTACTGGTATTAGAGGGTACTACAGTAAAGAGGATTACAGGATAAAAGGAAACACCAGATATAATATAGAAGTTAGAATGCCAGATGGTTCACGAATAACTGGTTCTACGCTTACTCCGGATACAGTATTTTGGGTTCGTGACTTACCAGAATATATCCAATATCCTATTGATACTGTTAAGAAAGAATCTAAAGATACTATAATATGGGATGGTATCCCAACACCAATTGATGAAAGTGGAATTGTAAGTGGAGGATATTGGGGAGTTTCAGTAAAAGCACTAGATACATTAGAATATGGAATTTATCTGGATAATGTTCCTAATAGAGAAAAGAATAGAAGGTTATTCAGAGCTAATGCAAATCCAGACAATGATTGGAGATATAAAGAATTAACTCGATGGGTTATATTACCTAGCTTTAAAACTCCAGTAGTATGGAATTATTTCAAATGGTATGGGCTGCACGAAATTGCTATATACAATATGGATAATAATTATCTCAAATGGTATTTGCAGAGATTTGTGCAAAGCGAATTTGATCCTAATTTGAGTACTGTAGAGGGAAATGGAATAGGTGTATTTGGATCGATGAACGCAATTCGAGATACATTCTTTCTAATAAAAAATCAACCATAAGATAATTGATTTTGATTATTTGAGAAAAAATGTATATTTTTGTAATCCCTATAAAACATAGATGTGATATAAATGGCTAAAAAAGTTGCAAAAAGAAGAACAAGAAGAGCAAAGTATCTAACACTTTACTCTCCCTTCTTGATGAAAGAAACTAAGCATGAGCTGATAGGCGAGCCTATCGAAACAGAAAATGGAAGACACCAGTGGGCTAGATGTACTAGAAGTAGACACTCTCAGCTTGTTAACTTAGATACTATCGAAGCAGAAAGAGATAAGTCTAAGGCAGTTATCCATATTTCGAAAGATGATGCTCGTAAATATTCTCCTAGAGAAGCTTATGACATCGGAGAAATACTTTACCATAAGATATTTGATGATGTAGGAATTGTTCGTGCAAAAGAAGTAACATCTACTGGCGGTCACGCTATAGTTGTTCAGTTCGAAAAATCAGAAGAAAAAAGATTAATAGAAAATTATTCAAACTAAATACCATAAAGAGAGGTGATATCAAGTGGTAGGTATAAATGTACAAAATAATGAATCAATAGACAGAGCTCTAAGAAGATTCAAGAAGAAATACGAGAGAAGTGGCGTACTTAGAGAATACAAGAAAAGAACGCAATTCATCAAACCTTCAGTAGAGAAGAGAATGGCTCGTATAAAAGCAGAAAGAAGACAAAGAAAGATTTCGAAAGATATGCAAAACTAGAGATCACACAATTTCTTTGTTATACCACTTTTTATAAAAATCCCGATCAAGTCGGGATTTTTTATTTCCTACTACTTCGCATTGCTTTTATTACTACAAGCTCTTGGCTATTAGATATACGTTCATATTTTTCATCATCCATAGCTACAAGTGACACTTTTGATTGCTCATCATATTGAAAACCCCATCCATAAGTTTTAGCTAGGGGAGAAGACCTAAAGCAAGGTTGCCCTTTTGAGAAGAATGATTCTCTTTCGTTATCAGTTGGATCTATCCCTTTTCTTTTGCAATGTATCTGAAATATAATATCATCGGAGGTTAACTGGAATGGGTTATCTGTAATAATCTCGAATTGCATTCTTGCTATTGATTTTGGTTTATCTAATTTGAGTGGTGGAATCTCTGATTCCGTCTTTTTGCAATCTTCGGCAACACTTATAAAAGTATTTGTATAATTTGTGGTATGTATTTTCATATTTGTTAGAGTTTGTGTTTTACATTTGAACAAAAATACTCTATATTTCGTATTAACAAGAAACAACTGAGAAAAACTAATGAATAAGTTTGTAATATTTATATCTTCTATCCTTTTACTTTCATTTACAACTGCTAGTTCGCAAGATTACAGTAACGAATCTTTCCGCTATGTAGAGAATGAAGCTTTCGGATTTGGCGAAAAGCTAGATTATAAAGTAGGGTACAAGTTCATAACTGCTGGTACTGGATCTTTTTATATCAAAAAAGAGCCGTTAATAATAAATGGCAGAAAGGCTTATGATGTTAATTTCTATGTAAAATCATTAGAGAGTCTTGCTTGGATATATGAAGTTAAAGATTGGTATAAGACTGCTCTAGATGTAGGTGGAATGTTCCCTTGGAGATTCGAACAACATATACGTGAAGGTAAATATAGACGTGATTTTAGCGCTGATTTTGACCAAAAGAAAAATATAGCTAAAACTACTGAAGGTGAATACAAAATACCTGAGTATGTGAATGATATTGTTTCTGCTCTTTACTATGTGCGTACTTGGGATTTGAAAAATATGAAAAAAGACTCAATTGCTTATCTCAAGAATTTTTACAAAGATTCTACTTTTACTTTAGGTATAAAAATGCTTGGAACTCAAACTATTGAGGTAGAAGCTGGTAAGTTCAAATGTCATGTTATAGAGCCACTAGTTCAAGAGGGTGGACTATTCAAAAGTGAAGGTAATATAGTAGTATGGATGACTGCTGATGATAGGAAAATACCTGTTAAAGTAGCGACTAAAATACTAATCGGGTATGTAGGTGCCGAATTAACTAAATATAGTGGTGTTAGAGGTAAAGTCGATGCAAAAATTGAATAAAATAATACTACTTGTATTTATGTTGTCTGTGACTATGGCTTTCTCACAAAATGACAAAGAAAGCGTTTTCAAGGCATTAAAATCGGAATATAATGGAATAAACACTATTCATATTATATTCGGTATGTCCGAGATGAACGAAAAAGCTGCAGAGCTATATGCGATGAAAGGTGGAAAAATGCATCTATCTTTGAAAGATAATATTATTATTTCAGATGGTGAGACTATATGGAATATTAGTCCTGGTGTGTCCGCTACAGTCAGCGATTACGAAGATTCTAAAGATATGACTTTAGAAACTATATTCTTCGGATTGATGGATGAACTAGTACCTATAACTTACACATCACTGAAAAATACTAGCAATAATGAAAAATATAGCTTGAAATTGAAGCCGAAAGAACGCTCAGATTATTCTGAGCAGCTTAAATACATTACTTTGTACTTTGGCAATAATCAAGTATTAAAAAGAGTTACTGTAGATACTCCCAACGGAGTTATGAATTACACAATAAAACTTATTGAGAAAGACCCTAAGATTGATTCCAATAAATTCAAATATTCTCCTACTAAAGATATAGAAGTAATTGATTTTAGATAGAATTTAGCTGTCGGCAGTCTGTTTCTTAACGTATGCGCCGCTTTCACAGCTTAGTTTTTGAACTGTTCGTACCTTACTTATTGGCTCTAATTTATCTGTCCTGTCTAGCTCATCATAGTAGTTTTCTAGTACAGTTCTAACAGCATCATAAGTAGTGAATTCCATCAACTGTCTTCTTATCGAAGATGCATTGTAATATCCTTTCAGATAGCCAGAATAATGCTTTCGGAATACTAAAAGTCCGTGGTCTCCACGATGATCTACTGTTAATCTTAGATGTTCAAGACAAGTATCTATTTTCAAACGTAAATCTGGTTCACCAGGGTCGAATCCCTGTTCCATCATCACTTTTGCTCGGTGGAATATAAATGGATAGCCAATACAAGCTCTACCTATCATTAGGGCATCTGCGTTGTATTCTTCGATTGCAATCTTACAATCCTCAGCACTACGTACATCTCCATTAAGTATCACAGGAATTGATACTTTCTCTTTTATCTTAGGTACCCAGCTCCAATCGGCGTTACCTGTCATACCCATATTTCTTGTTCGACAATGTATAGCGAATGCTTTCGCACCAGCTTGTTCCATCATCTGGGCTACGTCCACTGCTATTATCTTATCGTGGTCCCAACCTAATCTAGTTTTCACTGTGACTGGAATATTAACGGCTTCTACAACTGCTTGAGTCAACTCAGCCATTCTTTCTGGCTGTTTTAGGAATGCAGCTCCAGCCTCACGCTGAACAACTTTCTTCACCCAACATCCGTAATTGATGTCTAGTATATCCGCGCCCGAATCTTCAACAATTTTGGCACTAGTTACCATACTATCTACATCAGCGCCGAATATCTGTATAGCAGTAGGTCGTTCGTCGGGGTCTATTATCATCTTTCGCTTCGATTGTCTCGAATGCCTGATTATTCCCTCGGAAGCTATAAACTCCGAATATACTATATCCGCACCCAATTTCTTACAGATTACTCTAAATGGTAGATCTGATACATCTTCCATCGGTGCTAAGAATATTCCGTTTCCTATTTCTACGTTACCTATCTTCATAAGTGCAAAACTAAGAAATTATTTCCATAAATATTAACAATATAATACGCTTCTAAAGATTCTTCTTGACATTGATACAAAAAGTCCATAATTTTTCGGCTAACTATTTTATGTAATTGAGAAAAGTGAAACGTAAATTTAAAAATATCTTAAAACACCTCAGTATAATAGCTGTGCTGTTTTTTATTGCCATTGCAGGCATACTTGTTTTAGTATTTAATATATTCTCAGAGCCATCTGACGAATTTGCTAAGAAGAACTCTACAGAAACTTTCTCTCCTTTTGTTAGGACAGGTGCTAACACTATAGTCGATAGGAAACAACACGAACTTAATCAAGCTAAAAAAATGGCTGGTAATAAGGAATTTTCTATTGTCCGTACGAGTACTGATTTCAATAAAGACATACCTTTTACTGTCGATAAAAAAGCTGGTGTTGTTTACAAAAAGCAATATAACGGTCGTCGTATCAATATATGCGTAACTGGTGTTGACTCACGTATGGGTAGTAATTTCAAACATGCTGATGCTAATCATGTTCTGTCTATACTTATAGATAAGGGTGAAATAGAAATCACATCTATTCCTCGTGATACTTACGCCGATGCAGGTATGCCCGACACAACTACACAGAACATAATAGCAGTACTGCGACCTGCAAAAGGTAGAAGAGCCTATCTGAATCGTATAGCTCAGATTGCTGAGTTAGACACTATTCATTACTTTATGGAATTTGGTTTCTCTCAAGCTATGGGTATAATAGAGTGGTTGGGCTATGATAATTCGAAGCAAACCCTACAAGTGCTACGCTCTCGTAAAGTATTCGGTGGGGGAGATTGGCAACGAACATACAACCAAGGGAAGTTTATGAAGCAAGCTATGCTAAAAAGCTTCAATAATTATGGTGGTATTTTCGGTGATTTGGTACTGATGGGTGGACTTTCACTAACAGAGACTAATCTGACTTCTGGGACCCTAAATGCTATTCTCAAAAAGCTGAAAGAAAGCGAATTTGGTCAATCAGATGATGTAACTCTACGTGTCCGTCCCGAATTCCCTTATGAATACAAGAACTTCGATTTCAATGACAAAGAAATAATAGCTCATATGAGCGCTAAGGTCGAGCAATACTCTGGTACAAAACCCGGAACTAGCGTATCAACCGATACACTAGTAATAAATGAATTGAGAAAGGCAATAAACAAAGCTGTGCGTGCTGATAGTACTGGACAAGCAAACCTAACTATCAACACATTGAAGACTTATTTTGAGCAAAAAGCTTGGTTGCAGATAACTGATAAAAACACCCGTCACCATTACCGTGAGACAATGAAAAATCTGCTGATGAGTGCTTATAATAAGAAGAAAGACCCAGATAGTGCTGAGAAAGTGCAAAAACTTATAGAACAAGAATCAAATCTATTTCTTAATAGTAAGAATAGATCTAATCACGAAAATGAAACGGCTCAGGAGTTAATACAATGAAAAAAATATTCATCGTTAGACATGCTAAATCGGATTGGGATAATAACCTGATTGATTTCGAGAGACCGCTAAACGAAAGGGGACACCAAGATGCTCCCATAATGGCGGAACGAATCAAATCCCTTGGCGAAAGACCTGATCTGATAATATCAAGCCCAGCTATGAGAGCCAAAACTACTGCCAAGTACTTCGCCGAAGTTTTCGAATATGCTCCAGAATGCATAAAATATCACCACGAAATATACGATGTGGGGCAAAAATTCACTTTAGAAATGCTTACAAAATTATCTCCAAAAATAGAATCAGTAATGGTATTCGGGCATAATCCTGACCACAGCTATCTAGCTACGTACCTTAGCAATGAGAACATTGGTAATATGCCAACTTGCTCAGTAGTTGGTGTTGAAATGCAAACTGAACATTGGATAGATATTAAAAATGCTGAATCCAAACTCATCTGCTATGAGTACCCTAAGAAGGGTGAGTAGGTCTTACCCCCCTCACTCCAGTCTTACACCGTCACTCTGAGCGAAGCGAAGAGTCCACAAAAACACCACTGTCATTGAGCGTGCCCGTCATACTGAGCAACGCGAAGTATCCAAACGACTCTTTGGACTCTTCATTCACTGCGTTCTTTCAGAGTGACGTGCTTTCATTCAGAGGAAGCCCCGTCATACTGAGCAACACGAAGTATCCATACGACTCTATGGACTCTTCATTCACTACGTTCTTTCAGAGTGACGTGCTTTCATACAAAGGAAGCCAAGTCATAATGAGCAACGCGAAGTATCCATAAAAACTCCTCAATGTTTAAAACTCCTCAAAAATAATTATTCCTTTTCTTTTTATTTTAAGAAAAATGAAAAGTGCATACACATATATACTAGCATCTAAAAAACATGGTACTCTCTATACAGGTGTTACTTCTGACTTATACTCTAGAGTTTGGCAACATAAGAATAATGCTTTCAAAGGTTTTACCTCTAAGTATAATGTTAAAACACTTGTTTTCTATGAAGAGTATGGCAGAATAGAAGATGCAATTATGAGAGAGAAGCAGATAAAAGGTTGGATTCGTAAAAAGAAAATTGATTTAATTGAATCTGTAAATCCTAATTGGGATGATTTGAGTCAAGAGTGGTATTAGACTTTGAGCTAATTTGTCACTCTGAATGTAACGAAGTGGAATGAAGAGTCTTTTCATTTTAACTTAGACTCTTCGCTACGCTCAGAGTGACGTGAGTTTTACCTAGACTCTTCACTTCCCCTTCGCTTTGCTCAGGGTCGTTCTGAATGACAGTGATATTCCTCGTCATACTGATAACGCCGCAGGCGTTAGAAGTATCTCCTTTTGTTAGTTTGTTTCTTTTTTGGAGACTCTTCGCTTCGCTCAGAGTGACGTGGGGATTTTCAATACCCCCAAAAAAAGAATTCACATACGTTAATATCTGGCTTTTGTTTTGTTAAGTTTCCTTAACAATCTATAATAATTTTTAATTTATTTATCTTCGGAACTGTAGTAATAACAACGACATCAACTCAAAATCAGTACTAATACCTATAAAAAAACAGAAAATTAATTAATGCAGCGACTTGCTTTTTCCGATTAAATCATTTATTCTTGAAAGTGTCATAATAGAAAAAATAGAAAAAGTGTAAGCATTATTACACATAAGTCTATATAAATAATGAAAAATAATATTTATAAATTAATTACTAGGAGAGCTTATGTCTAGATTTACTAGATTTATCCTCACATTAGCGGTCATATCTATCGTCAGTTTTGTCGAGATATTTGCCGCAACCGCTCCGAGCAGCCAAGCTCGGTACATTTCCTTCTCCAATATAACGGCTAATACAGTCGATATAACTATGGTTAGAGGAAATGGTAATAATAGAATAGTTGTTGTTTCTACAACTG
This sequence comes from Ignavibacteriota bacterium, assembly GCA_024636855.1. Taxonomy (GTDB): domain Bacteria; phylum Bacteroidota; class Ignavibacteria; order Kapaibacteriales; family UBA2268; genus PGYR01. The sequence continues at coordinate 15,473 of JAGXGG010000108.1, forward strand.
CAATTACAGATACTGCCACTTTTGGTGTTGAGTATACTGACCAAGGTGGAAGCTTTACTGATGGTGTATCTATAATCACTGGTAGTGATGATAGAGTAGTTGATGTGCTAACTGGTTCTCAGTGGCAATCAACAATCAGTAATCTTTCTGGTGGTCAGACTTACTATGTAAAAGTATTTGAGTACAACAAAGACGGTGCTACACCTATAACGGCTTACAATCAAGGCACTGGCTCGAACAACCCACGTAGTTTTACTACTGCGGCTGGTCCTGTTGAGCCGCCTACTAACTTAGCTCTTGTTAACCCAGCTACAGCTACTACTGCTGACCTTTCTTGGGCTGATGGTAATTCTCCATCTGATGGCTTTATATTTACTCTATGGGTAGATCAAGATGGCGAAGGTAATGGTGATGAAACTTATGAAGAGAATAGTGCTACTGTTTCTCCTTATGTAGAACTTGATTTAGGTTTTACAACTGGATTTGATTTGACTGACCTAGTCGGCCCTTCTGATTACAAATATGAAGTATCTGCTTATATAGGTAATGATGATTCGGAGTCTGCTTATGGATATTTCTATACTCCTTTAGATAACACCCCCCCTAATGTTTCTTCTATCACACTAACTGACGAAGCAAATAATGGTGGAGCAAATGATAATGTAATATTCGAAGACGACGTTAACGTTACTTTCACTGTTACTTTTAGTGAAGCAATGAAAACTTGGCTAACTCCAACTTTTGCTTTTTCGAACACAACTGGTTTAACTTACGTAACTGGTTCTTGGAATAATACAGTTTTCACTGCTACATTCTCAGTTACTGATAATAATGAATATTACGCTAATGAAGATATCACAATTACTAATGCTGAAGATTTAGCAGGTAATTTGATTACTGCTGGTACTAATGTTGCTGCTGACGTCTTCACTATTGATAATGTAGATGGTGATCTTTCTTTATTCGAATATGCTACTGCTGGCACAAATGTGGATCAACCGACCTGTAAATCAGGTGTTAATGGTGATGTAGTAGAATTTGAAATCACTCTATTTGAAGATGGATATAATTCAGGAAGTGTAGTTAACTCAAACTTCGTAGTCGAAGCTGAAGGACAAACAAATTCTAATATTATAACTTTCTCATCTACAGGAACAGGTGGCTCTGCTACTTATCTATTCACTACAACTTTAAATGGTACTCCTTCTGAAGATGTGTATGATATTACTATCACTTTCACAGATGAAGCTGGTAATGAAGTTGTTCAAACGGAAACGAGTGTCTTTAGTATTGATAACACTGCTCCTGTTCTTACAATAGATGATCCTATCACTAATGCAGTTGTAAACGACTCGAAAGTAATAGATTTCACAGTTGTAGAAGATGGTTGTGGTACTGATATTACAGAAGCATCTGTAGATGGTGGTTCTAACTGGACTACAATTACTGATGGAAACAATACACTTGGTGATATAGCTGAATTCGGACCTTTAGCAGATGGTGCTTTTACTTTAACACTTAGAACTACTGACGGTGCAGGTAATACTGACACTGAAACAGTAGACTGTGAAAAAGATGCTACTGCTCCATTATTATCAAGTATTGATATTAGTCATGCTACTATTAGTACAAATGATCATGGTCAGACATTCACAATTGATTTCAATTTCAATGAACCGATGGATGAGACAGTTAATCCTACAATAACTATAACGGGTAATTCTACTATTTCTGCTACTCCAACTCTCGCGGGATGGACAAATAGTCAAAAATATTCTACTACTTGGGGTACAATAGACGCTTTCACTACTCCTGAATCTAATGACGATATGGATATAGTAGTTAGTGGTGCACAAGATCTTGCTCAAGATGTTGCAAATGTAATGTTACAAGATAATGCAACTGGTCTTAATATTCTTGATATTGATACAGAAATTCCAAATGTTGCATTTGATGATGATGGTACTACTACTCCGGGAGATGGCTCTTGTGTAGATGGAACAGAGCAGTTGGAAATTACTTTTAGTGATGATAGCCCTTATTCAGGTGTTGCGTACGTCATTGCTAAAATTGATGGTTATGCTGGTCAGTATACAGCCTTTTCAGATGGCTTTACGCCTTATTCACCTTTTCTTATAATTGACCTTCCAAGTTTTAGCACTGTTCCAGATGGGAGTTTTGATGTATTATTAATTGTATCTGATAATGTAGGTAATTTAGATACGGCTTCAAGAACATACATCAAAGACGTAACTGGTCCAGTATTATCTAATTTGACTGTTACTAGTTCTAGTTGTGTTAATAACGGCTTAAACAAAATCACTTTCACTTTCGAAGGATATGATGCTTGTTCTGGTTTCGATGAAACAGATGTAGTTGCGACTGCTACTACAGCAAGTAATCCTACTTTTGTTGAAAAAAGTGGAAATGGAACTTCAACTGTCCCTTATGTTTTCACTTATGAATTAGATATAGCTGACGCTAATGGCGATTATGATATAACTATAAATGCAGATGATAATTTAGGAAACGCAACTTCACCAGCACTAACAGGTACAGGTGTTTTCACAGTTGATAACACAGCTCCTACATTAGGTGCTTTTACTATGGTAAGTTCTACTTGTGTAAATAATGGATTAGAAAGAATCGAATTTACTTTCACAGGTTATGATGAAGGTTGTGGTACTTTTGATGAAACAAATTTATCTGTTTCTTGTACTACTGCTACTCAACCATATTTTGTTGATAAAACAGGTACTGGTACAAGTGGCAATCCTTATGTTTTCACATATAAAATAAATATTAATGACACTGAACAAGGTTATGATATTTCTGCTTTTGCAACAGATGCTGCAGGTAATATCTCACCTAACGTTTCACCTGCTGGTGATGAATTCGACGTCGATAATACAGCTCCAGTTATCAGTGCTCTATCAGTAACTCCAGGTTGTAATAATGCTGGCGATGTAGTAGACATAACATTTACTATTACTGAAGCTGGTTGTGGAACTGTAGATGCAACAAATGCAACAGTATCTGGATTACCAACTGGCGATGGTGTTTTATCAGCACCGACAATCACTGGAGCTGGGCCTTATAATTTTGCTTATACTTATACAATAGGTAGCAATGACGCAGAAGGAACTTTCACAGTTCTTGTTGATGCTGACGATGATGCTGGAAATGATGCTACTCAAGTAGGTAGTTCTCCAGCTTCTGATTTCTCAATCGACAATACAAAACCAGTATTCAGTGCTTATACAGTAACTGGAGCTGCTGGCTCTTGTCTTAAAGTAGGAAGCACACTAGAATTTACTGTAGATGTAGTTGAAGCTGGTTGTGGTACTTTTGATGAAACTGATTTTAATATCGGTATTACACCGGTACCAACTAATAGTTTAGTTGCTGATGGCAGTAACCCTGTTAGTGGCTCTGGTACTTATAAGTTCACATTGCTATTAGACGTTCTGGACACAGAAGGTGCTTACAATCTTACTTTTGATGGAACAGATGTTGCAGGTAATGTAGCAGACCAATATGTTCCAGCTGGAACTGAATTTACTTTAGACAAAACTGCTCCTGCATTTAGCGCTATTAGTATTAGTCCTTCTTGTATTAAAGGTGGTAGTACAGCTACTTTGACTTTCACTGTAACTGAAGCTGGATGTGGTACATTTAACAAAGACGATATAACAATTACTGATGATGTAACTACTGCTACAAACACTTGGGCTTATGTTTCAGGTAGTGGTGCAGGTGTTTATACTTATCAATTACCTATAGTAGCTGGTGACCCAACTGGTCTAGTAACAGTAACAATAGCTGCAACAGATGATGCAGGTAATACAGCTACTCCAGCTACGCCTACATTCTCTATTGATAATCAAGGCCCAGTACTAAGTGCCTTGACAGTAACTCCTTCAGCAGCTGGTGGTACAACTACTAGCGTGGATATTTCATTTACAGTTGCTAGTAACGGATGTTCTTCATTCGATGCTTCTTCAGTAGTTTATACAGTAACAGGCCCAGCGGCTTTACAAAGTGCGATAACTACTCCTCCAGTTGATCAAACTGGTGGTGTTTGGAGATCAACATTAGCTATCTCTAATTCGGATCAATCCGGTAACTACCATATTTCAGTAGTAGCCGCTGACGAATTGGGTAATCCATCTAATACACTTGACCCTGCGGGCGTTGAGTTAGTAATAGATAATACTCCTCCACTAGTCGCTAGTCAAACTGTAAGCAAAGTATTGCTTAACAGAGCTGATGATGATGGTCTTATAGATGAATTCTACATAGAAGTTACATATAACGAACCATTGAACACTTCTATAATACCTACATTAAGTTACCAGATTGGTGCTGATCCTACTTCACCAGTTGCAGCGCTTACTCAAATTAGTTCAGCATTCGTTGCAGCTTCAACTACTACTATCAGATATACATATAATCTAAATAAAAATTCTAATTTAGATATGAGAGGTATTGGCATAATTGTAGATGGTGCAAGAGATGTTGCTGGTAACAATCAATCTAGTGCTAATACTAAGAGTAATCTATTCGGTATAGATTTTATAGCACCTTACTTACAAAGTTTAACTGTTAATAATCCAGCTAATGGAGTAATAACAGATACTACAACAACTGGATTAGAATTAGTATTTGATTTCTCAGAGACTATGATTAATACTTCTGCACCTACTATTTCATTCGAAACAGGTAGTGTACCGAATAACGCAACTCTAGCGCAAATACTTTCAACAACAGCATTCCCTAGTATTTCGAAATGGAATCTTAGTGATGTTTACACAGCGAAATTTACAATAAATGGAACTTTTGGTTTAGAAACTGATGATGTTGCAGTTGGTATATCTAACGCGACTGATTTGGCAGGTAACCCATTCCCAGGTTCTAACGAATCGCAAGTATTCGATGTGGATACTAGAGAGCCAGGTTGTGTTAGTATAACTATGGACCCAGTTGCTCCTACTGTAATAGTTGCTGACCTAGATTTTGATGTTTCTGTGAAAATGGATCAAACATTAGATGTTGGAGTTACTCCTACTATAGCATTTACTAATAGTAATGCTAATTACTCTATTTCTGGAGGAGTTTATACTTCTTCGATAGATAATACGAATGATACATATAGTTTCACTGTGACTCATGACGGAACTCAAGAAAACGTAACAGAGACAATGTCTATAAGCGGTTTCAAAGATACACAAGGTAACCCTCAGGCAGTTGCTTGTACTACTTCATTCGACGTAGATACTAAGTTACCAGAAATCGTATCTATCACAGTAAGTGATGATAAGATTTGTATGGACGACAATACAGATGCTTACACTATTGCTATAGTATTTGATGAAGAGATGGGTGCAACAGCACCAGTATTAACTTACGTCTCTGATCAAAGTGCTATATTTACAGGTGTTACAGGCGGATGGACAACAACAACGATTAATAATGATACATATACATTTACTTCAACTTTAGGTTTAACAGCTGGTGTAGAAGCAATCGATGTTGATATTCAAGTATCTGCTGCTAAGGATGTCCTAGGCAACACTATGGATGCTGATATTACATCTGGTGTAGATAAATTTAGTATAGATACTAAAGCACCTACAGTAACTGGAATCGCTTTCAACCCAATCCCTTCTAACGCTTTTGGTGTTAATAGAAGTAATATTGGTGCTGGTGGATTCAACGTAGTTGTAACTTATGACGAAGCAATGAGCAGTTTACCTGCTCCGAATATAGCTTTCACACCTGGTACTACTAATAGTGGAACAGTTGGGGCAGCTTTAGCAGTTGGAACAGGAAGTTGGACTTCAACTAATGTTTACACACAACCATACACTGTGAACAATGCTATTGTTGATATAGAAGATTTAACAGCAACAGTGACATTGGCAGCAGACGCATGTGGAAATGTACAAGCAAGTTCAACACCTGTGACTACATTTGCAATCGACTTAATAGCTCCTACATGTGAGGGTATTGCTGCTGAATATAGCGTGATTTATGAAGGTCAATTATTACAAGAAGTATATATCGATTTCAGTGAAGAAATGTCAACTTCAGTAACACCTACAATTAAATTTGCTAATAGTTCTGCATTTAATATTACACCTAATTTCTGGTTAAATACAAATACAGATTATAAGTTTACAGCTGTTCACAGTGGTGCTCAAGAAGAAATAGACCCAGAGACAGTTTCACTAGACATAGTAACTACAACACCAACTGACTTAGCTGGTAACCCGATTTTGGTTGCTACTTGTTCAGATGACTTTGAGATTGATACTAAAAAGCCAACAGTTGAAAGTGTAGCTTTCACACCAACTAAGGTGATAGGAAGTACAACTACATTTAGTGTAGCAGTTGAATTCAACGAAGATATGGGAGCAACAGTTCCTACATTAGCATTTAGTGCTGGTGCTGCTGCATTCACACCTGCAGCTAGTGGTTGGGCAGGCAATACTTATACATTCAACTACACAGTAGCTGATGAAGATGTAGAAGAAACAGGTGTAACTGTTACAATAAATACGGCTGAAGATATAGCTGGTAACGTAATGGCAGCACACACATCATCTGAAACATTCAATGTAGATCAAGTAGAGCCGACAATTGTTAGCTTAAGCGTTTCTGACGCATTGATAAACAAAGCTGAAGCGAATAATGGATCATACACATTCACTGCTGCTGCTACTTTTAACGAAGCAATGAATACAAGTGCTAATCCTACTATTGCATTTAGCCCAGATGTAACATCTGGTTCAGCTTCATTGACATTACAAGCTGGAACTAATCCTGCTTGGTCTGTTGGTAACACAGTAGCTACTTGGACTTATACAGCAAGCGACCAAAGCGTTGCAATCCAAGACATTGATATTACTATCACTGGTGGCGAAGACGCATGTGGAAATGCAACAGACTATACTTCACCTACAGGTGTATTTGCTGATAAATTCAGCATAGATACAGAAAATCCGACAATAGCATTTGATGGCTCTACGCCAGGTATTTCTGATTGTGTAAACGGAACTGAAGCTATTGAGTTCACTGCTAATGATGGAAGTGGATTTAGTGGAATCGACGAAGTTCAAGGAAGAGTTAATGGCGGTACTTTTGCTGCATGTACAACTGGTGTACTAATAAACGAACTAGATGGATGGCCTGGAACTGACGGTTCTATAACTGTTGAGTTAAAGGCACTAGATTTGGCAGGAAATACAACTACTATAACTAGAGCATATACTGCAGACGTAACTGCACCGGTAATTTCACTAGTTAACTTTGCAAACACTTGCGTAACAACAGGCGACGTGATTAATATTTCATTCACAATTACTGAAACAGGTTGCGGAACTATACTAGCTAATAATATTGATGTTTCTGGTTTCCCTAATGGAAATGGAGTATTATCACAATTAACTATAACTGGAAATTCTCCTTATGTAGTTACTGCTACTTATACAGTTGGTTCAACTGATGCACAAGGTGTTTATGACATTACATTTGATGTTACAGATGATGCTGGTAACGATGCAACTCCTTCTGTGAATAACTCTGCCTTCACAATTGACAAGACAGCACCTAGTTATTCAGTAAACACTCCACCAACACCAACATGTACTAATAAGAACACTAATGTTCAATTAGTAATAAATAGTGATGATGATACTTTTGGTTGTGGATCTTATGGTGCAAGTAATATAACGGCTTCTACTAACTTAGGCGCTGCTACTGTAACTGGTACTGGTCCTTATGTTATAACAGTTGACTTATCAGGAACAGATAACACTGATGATGATTTATACAATATTGATATAGTAATGACTGATGCTGCTGGAAATGTGAATAATCAAACGATTACTAACGCATTTACACTTGACAATACAGCACCTGCGTTAAGTAATCTTAATGTAACAAGTGCTACTTGTTTAAATGACGGATCTGAAAAATTAGTAATTACATTTGAAGTTGAAGAAGAAGGATGTGGATCATTTAGTTCAAGTAACTTAACAGTTACTACTGGACTATTTGATGACTCATCTCCAACTATAACTAATACTGGTACAGGTACTAATGCTGACCCTTACATATTTACATACAAATTTGATATAGATAATGGTAATGGCGACGCAGATGGCGATTATGACATAACAGTCGATGCAAATGATGCTGCTGGTAATAATTCGACTCAACTTTCACCTATTGGTGTAGAGTTCACAGTTGACAACACTGACCCTGATATTGCTTTTGATGAACCATTAACAGGTGCTACTGTCAATGGCTCAAAAGAGATATTGTATACAGCAGATGATAATGATGGTTGTGGTATAGATTATACTGAAGTCAGAATAAATTCTGGGACTTGGGTAGCTATATCTAGTAGTGGTAATTACTTAGGTGACTTAAGTGAATTCAACTCATTAGGAGATGTTGGGTTTACACTTAACATTAGATCTTTTGATATTGTTGGTAATATGGGAACAAGTAGTGTTTCGTTAACTAAAGATGCTACAGCACCTACAGTAACTTCTGTTACTCCAAGTGATGCATTGATATCAATTGCTGATGGTGGTTCACCATTTACAGTTGCAGTTAATTTCATCGAGGGTATGGATCAAACGGTTGATCCAACTGTTACATTGACAGCAAACGGAACTGTAGCAAATACTAATACTGGTGGTTCTTGGACTTCAAGTACTCAGTTTACAGCTACATTCGGTAATATCAACGGTGCTTCAGTTGAGGAAATTGCTGACTTAGATGTTACGGTTTCGGGAGCAAAAGATGACACAGAAGATATTGGAAATACTATGACGCTTCAAACAATAGTTGATAAATTCAGCATTGATACAAAAGCACCAACATGTAGTACAATGACAAACAACAACCCAGACATTTACGAAAATGATTTGGATGTAACAGTAACTGTAGTCTTCTCAGAAGCTATGTCTGCTAGTCCACTTCCTACATTCAATATAACTGGAACAACTAAACTAACACCGGGTGCAACTAATTGGACAAATCCAACTACATTCACTCAGGTATTTACACATACAGGATTTGAAGAAGAAACAACAGCTAGTTTCCCAATAGGTAATACACCTACTGATGCAGCTGGTAATCAATTAGCATCATCATCTTGTACTACAAGTGTAGCGATTGATACACGTAAACCAATTGTTCAGAATATTGTATTCTCAACTAATGATATTAATGAGAATACAACTACATTCTCTATTGATGTTACTTTTGATGAGAATATGGATAATGGTGTAACTCCTACAGCGGTAGTTAACAATGTTAATGCAGCTACAATATTTACACCTCTAGGTTCATCTGGATGGGTTGGAAATGTTTATACATTTGACTATTCTGTAGCTGACTTAAATGTTAATGAATTGGATGTTGATGTTAAAATAGAAAACGCAAAAGATGTGGCTGGTAACGTAATGGCTACTAAGACATCAGTTCAGACTTATGATATCGATCAAGTTGCTCCTGTTGGAACTATTGATTTAGCATCTAGTCAATCAGACCCTGCGTTCTTTGGTCCTATTAACTTTGCACTGACATTCAATGAAGATGTTACTGGATTAGTTGTTGGTGACTTAGTACTATCTGGTACTGCTGGAGCCACTACACTAAATCTAACTGGAAGTGGTTCAACTTATAATGTAGCAGTAACTGGTATGAGTACTACAGGAACGGTTATTATTAATTTAGCTTCAAATAAAGTAATCGATGCAGCTGGAAATAATAATACTACAACAATACTTACAGACAACAGTGTTGATTACGAAATTACTGGGTTTACAACAGTAGGTATAGGTAGTGGAATTGAACCTACAACATTATCATCTTTAGTTGATACAGATGGTGAAGAAGTATTAAACTTCGACTTTAAAGTAACAGATGATGGTTTAACTCCTCTAGTTGATGGATTAGCTACTAAGATAAAAAGTATAACAATTTCTCAAGGTAATGGTAATGACATTGGTAATTGGACTACTATCATAGCTGGTGCAAAATTAACTGATGGACCTAATACTGTTTATGCAACTACGATTAATTCAAATTCAATTATATTTAGTGGATTAGCAAACGGTGCAGGTCAAATTGGTGAAGTTGCAGATGATGCAAATAAAATATATACTTTGAAAGTATGGTTATCTTCATCACCTTCTGGTGAAATCGATAATAAAAACTTAGCTTTCAAAGTAGATAGAACTTCATTTGACCATGATAATACAGGATCTTTATTCGTAAATGGTGCTGGACCCGTTGTTGAATCTGGTGAAACTAAAAATGCGATTGAAGTTATTGCAACTAAGTTGTTATTTACAACTACACCAACTAGTACTGTAGTAAACACAAATACTACTTTCGTAGTAGATGCAACAGATGAAAATGGTAATAGAGATGTTGATTATGGGCCTTCTACGGTTACTTTAACACCTAATTTATCTACGATATCCAATGGTAGTGGTAGCATGACTAGTGGTACACTAACGTTGAATACAGTTCAGTTTAGTACAGCATTTGAAAATGTTAATGTAACTGCTTCAAATAGTGGCGCTCTTACAAATGGAGTTAGTTCTGACTTCAACATTAAAGAAGCTGAACCAGCCTCAATTACTGGTTTGTCAATTAATCCTAGTAATTCTTCATTCGTAATTAACTTTATTAATCCAAGTAGTAAAAACACTTTGATTCTTGCTAAACAAACGAATAGCAAAATTATAAGTTATTCAAATGAAGCAGGTATGGATAATGAGACATCTTGGTCAGCAAATTCTTATTATGGCTTATCATCAACTCCTTCAGATGCATCGACATTTGTTATTTATGCAGGTAGTGGTGTAAATACAATTACAATGACTGGTTTATTGAACAATCCTGAACGTAGATATTCAATAGTAGCTTATGCTTATGCTGGAGCTCTAAACTCAGGTGTTCAAAACTTTAATGAAACTGAAACTACTGCAAGCGATAGAACACAACCGAAAGGGACTAATTATTCTGAAAATATAGCAAAAGGATTCAGTCTTGGTATTGATAATATCACTCCTCAACCTGCTAATCTGAATAATATTGTTTCATTACAAGTTGAGACAATTGAAGATATGCCGTTGACATTAGAACTATATGATAGTAAAGGACAAAAAATGATGACATTATTTGAAGGAAGAGATTTCAGTGCTGGTGAAACTCCATTCGAGTTTAACTTAGCTAACACTATTTCTTCTGGTCAACATTTCTTACGATTAACTGGTAACGGTCACGTAGTGATTGCACCTATGATGATTGTAAAATAGTCTAATCTATTATAATTAATATTCAAAAACCCCGGTATTTTATATCGGGGTTTTTTATTTTGTATATCTTTATTCGTTCAAATTCGTATATATCAGATATGATGAAAATAATCTTATTAATACTTTTAGTTTCAACAAATTGCTTTGCTGCAATACCAGATTCTGTAACTAAAGATATAAATGCACAGTTAGAGAAGTTTAAAACCCTACTTGAGTTTTCTTATGTTTATCATAAAGATAGCATTGATTTAGACGATAAGTCAGAAGCTGCCTTAAAAGCATATATGCAAGCACTTGATGACAAGTCATACTATTTCCCTGAGGAACAGTACAGGACACTTAAAGAGTCTAATACAGGTATAAGAAAGTCATTAGGAATAACCCAAATAGTATTTGCAGACACTAGTTATATTTTTAGAGTAGAAGAAGGTAGCTCAGCTGATTCGAATGGTGTCCGACCTGGATGGAGAATATTATCAGTTGACGATAAAAACACTATAAAAATGGATGAATCAAGTATTAACGAAATAATAAATGATACATCTCTAGTAACGACTAATATTAAATTTCTAGACTTAGATGGTGTAATCCAAAATAATAGTTTGTATAATTCTCCTCACGTTACTTCATCTATCGATGTATCATTTATGTATAATGATAGTATTGGTTATATAAAATCACTAAAATTCACTGAAGATGCAGGTAATGAATTCGAGAAAGTAATTGGGCAATTCCCTAAGTCCATCAAAGGTCTAGTAATAGATTTAGAGAATAACCCGGGTGGTGTTCTAACCGCAATAGCAGATGTTATTTCATTATTTTTACCCGAAGGTAAACAAGTTATAAAGACAAAATCCAAACATCCTGATTTTTACTACGATGTAAAATCAAAAAAATATGGTCCATTTATTGGTCTGCCAATCGTATTAATAGTAAATGAAGAGACTGCATCTGCTGCGGAGTTATTTGCAGGAGCTGTGCAAGATTATGATTTGGGTATAGTGATAGGACAGAGAACATATGGGAAAGGAACTTTGCAGAAACATTGGGAATTCAAAGACTGTAGTGCATTCCGAGTAACAGTAGGGGAGTACGTTACTCCATTGGGTAGAAAAGTTCAGAAAGAATCTGTTAATGCTTTTGATAACTCTAACCAAACTCTAGATGAGAACTTGAACAATCAGCTAAAAAATATGACAATCCCGAAAGACGTTTCAATTATAAAAAGTACTAAAGGAAGAACTCTAATTTCAATAGGTGGGATAATGCCTGATTCAGTTCTAAATAAAAAAGAACCTAGAACTAAGCTTACAGAAGTTGCTATACAGAAAAGAGTATTACTAAGAACTGCATTTGAAATATTTATAAGTGAAGGTAAGTCAGTACTTAGCTTGTACCCAGATTTTCTAAAATATTCAAAAGATTTTATATTTAACAACACAATAATTGACAGAATTAAAAAGAATCTATTGTTGGCGTCTTTACAAAATGATGATATGTTTGAGAAGGACAAAGATATTATGATTGGAATAGTAAAAGCAAGATTGGGACAGCTTCTATTTAGTGATGAGGCTTATTATTCGACTGAAGCATATGAAAGTCAAGAAGTCCAAAAAGCAATTATATCAATTAAAGATGCAGAATATTTAGTTAGGCAAGAATAAATTATTTAATTTGGTATTCATAACAACAATTATTTTAATCTAAATGTCTGAAAACGTATTATTTGCTTTTTTACTTACTTCCTTTGCCGGACTTTCAACTGGTATAGGTAGTGCAATTGGTTTTTTCTCTAAGAAAACAAATAAAGCTTTTTTAGCAGCTACACTCGGCTTTTCTGCTGGAGCGATGATTTATGTTAGCTTTGTTGAGATATTTGCGAAATCAAAAATTGCACTTTCACATGTTTATGGTGAATATTGGGCTAATTGGTACACAGCAGGATCATTTTTCTTAGGTGTCCTAGTAATACTCATTATTGATAGATTAATCCCTTCATATGAGAATCCTCATGAACCCCATAAGGTTGAAGAGATGGATTCACTTACTGCCTCAGAAATAGAGAGTCGAAAGTTAAAGAGAATGGGTACATTTACTGCTTTAGCTATTGCTATACACAATTTCCCTGAGGGTTTGGCTACATTCACGGCTGCACTTTCGGACCCCAACCTAGGTATTTCAATTGCTATTGCAATTGCTATTCACAATATACCTGAAGGTATTGCTGTATCTGTACCTATATATTTCTCTACAGGAAGTAGAAAAAAAGCATTTTGGTATTCTTTCGCTACTGGACTCACCGAGCCAATTGGTGCTTTGATTGGATATGTACTTCTAAAAGACTTATTCAATGATGTTACGTTCGGTATTCTATTTGGCGCAGTTGGTGGGATCATGGTCTTTATAGCCGTCGATGAGCTCATACCAACAGCAAAAAGATATGATCTAGGACATAAGGCTATTTATGGATTAGTTGCTGGTATGATGGTAATGGCTTTGAGTTTATTGCTTTTCATTTAGTATCTTTAAAACATAATATTTATTGCCTGAAAATTTCAATTTTTTTTCTCCTTCAATGATACTCTAATTCAAACATTTATACAAACTAAATACACGCTTAACATTTTCTTTGTAAAAATAATTTTAAGATGACTATTTTTTTAGTTATTTTCTTACTTATGAATAATGCTAAATCATATTTAATAAAAAACTTTGGATATAGTGATTTCCGACCTGGTCAAGAAGAAATTATTAATTCAATATTAGATGGTAAAGATACACTAGCTATAATGCCTACGGGTGGTGGTAAGTCTATTTGTTATCAAATACCTGCTTTGGTACTCGAGGGTACTGCTATTATTATTTCCCCTTTGATATCTTTAATGAAAGACCAAGTTGATGTACTAAAATCAAAAGGTATCAGTGCCGAAAGTATTAACAGCTTGATGTCCGTAAGGGAAGTCAACGAAATATTAGATAACGCGACAGAAGGCAAATACAAAATGCTTTACATTGCACCAGAGAGATTGCAAACAAAAAGATTTGCAGATATATTCTCGCAAATTCCAATTTCATTTATTGCTGTTGACGAAGCACATTGTATAAGTGAATGGGGTCATGATTTCAGACCAGCATATTTAAAAATTCCTCAAGCATTAGGTGCTTATAGGGATTATCCGATTGCTGCATTTACAGCTACAGCTACGAAAGAAGTGCAGAATGATATTGCAATAAATCTAAAGCTAGATACAGCTAATAAATTTATAAAAGGGTTTGACAGACCGAACTTAACATATATAACTAAAACTACAGAAGACAAAGTTCAAACGTGCCTTGATATAATAAAAAGTAGTGGTAATGACTCTACTATTATATATGCAGGAACAAGAAAAAGAGTTGAAGAGTTCTATGAAGCTCTAAAACTAGAAAATATCGAAATAGATATGTATCATGCTGGTTTACCAGATGATTATAGAACTGAATCACAGGAAAAGTTTTTCAATGGTAAAATAAAAACAATTATTGCTACCAATGCCTTTGGTATGGGTATCGATAAAGAGAACGTTAGAAATGTGATTCACGTTGATTTACCAGGTACTATTGAAGCATATTACCAAGAGGCTGGCCGTGCGGGTCGTGATGGTAAACCTTCGAATTGTATATTATTATATCATCCAGGTGATATAACTTTACAAGAATTTTTTATTGATGTTTCTTACCCTGCGGTAGAACAGATTAACAGAGTTTATACTACTCTTTATAAAAAAGCAGGAGTAGAAATGGGGGAGTATGCACACGAGCCATTAGACGTTAGCTCAGCACTAATTGCTGCTTATCTTAGTATAACTCAAAAAACAGTTTCTGCAGTTCTAAAATTCTTACGTAATCATGGAGTAATATCTAACTCTAAGTATTTTTCTAAAGCAACTATCAAGTTTCTTTCGGATAGAGATAGACTGATGGAATATTATAATCTATTACCCGACTGGCTGAAACTTCCTACAGAATCTATATTTAGATCTGCTGATACATCGACTAATAGTACTTATCAACATATTGACCCTCTTGAAATTGCTCAAAAGCATGGTATAATTGCTGATAATATTATAAAAGCAATTAATAAACTTGCATTCGATGGACATATTGAATATAATCCTGAAGCTAATAAAAGTGGTATTTATCTCATCATGGAAAAAATGCGTTTCGAAGATTTACCAATAGACTTCGAAGAACACGCTAGAAGAAGAGAGTTTGCGAATCAAAAGCTCGAATATATGAAGCAGTATGCTGAAACGGATTCCTGTAAACGTAATTTCATTCTCAATTATTTCCAAGATGTTAATGTTGATTCTGATTGTGGTAGGTGTACTTCTTGCCTTATACCTAAATCTGTAAAAAAACTGAATGATGAGAAAAAGGAATACATAAATATTAGAATAATTGATTCACTCCAAGAGATAGATAGCAAATTTGGTAAGACTATTATAAGGCATTTTTTGGCAGGTAAAGCTACACAAAAAGTTCAGAAATTCGAATTAGAGAATTTGAATATGTTTGGTTGTCTATCAGATTACTCAGATGCTGAAGTAAAAGAATATCTAGATTCGGCTATTTCTAACAATTATATAGCTGTAAGTAGAAATAGATTTCCTGTACTCTCTGTAACTGAGAAGGGATATAAACTAGTTGGAAGGAAGCTTAATGAACAACTTGATAAAATCAAATCGGAACATAATTACTCTGATGAACTATATTCAAGATTACATGATTTAAGAAAAGTAATTTCAATGAAAGAAAAAATCAGTGAAGAGAGAATAATATCACAAGATTTATTAATGAAGTTGAGTTCGGATTCACCAAAAAATATTCTTGAACTTCGCAAATTAAAAGGCTATAATATAGACTTTGTTCGACATCATGGCTCTGAATTCGTTGCCATAATAAATGATTATTACCAAAATACTCCTTTAGAAGAAAACGAAGAACCTGAGGTTACAGAAATGACAAAAAGGATAGTGGTTTTATTTCAAAAGAATATATCAATAGATGAAATTGCTGACAGATTAGATTTGAGTGATAAAGAAATAGTTAATAATTTGATATTAGCTATAGATAATGAAATTGATGTAGATATGAGCTCTCATGTATCTGAATCTAAGTATGAAGAGATTTTAGATTTAGTAGAAGAGAATCCAAATGTTTCTGCTGCAAAAGCTAGAGATGAGTTGGGACCAATTTTAGAGTACAACTTATTTAAAGTTGCTTTAGCGAAAGCCAAGAACGAGTTAGAATATAATTAATAAAATCTGTAATTTTGATTTTTCAAAGATTGCAACTAGCTGATGCCAAAAAAGAATTATGCTCCAGAAGGAGAATATATATACAATGAACAGCAAAAACTACGTCAGTGGTATGTTTGGTTTATATTAGCTTTTTCATTGGTTTTATCATTAGCATTCCTAATCAATAGCTTTGTAAACTATATGGAAGGTGCCCCTGGGGCGGCTTCTTTTATTGTTTTAGGTGTATTGATTCTTTTTATATGTTTGTTTTTTGTTATTTCTACTGCTGGCTCCAAACTTAACGTAATTGCTACTGATGAAGCTATTCATTTCCAATGGATCCCGTTGAATAATAAGTTTAATAAAGTTAATTGGCAGAATGTACAGTCAATAAAGATGATTAGATATAAGAGTATGGGATATGGTATGAGGATTAGCGAAAAATACGGTAGCATCTATAATGCCTTTGGTGGTTATGCTATAAATATTGTTACTAGAGGTGGTAATCATTTCCTAATCGGAACAGCAAGGCCACATGAACTCGAAGAAGTATTAGTTAGATTAAAAGATATACATTATTTCGATTACGAAAATCAATTAGAAGAAGAATAGAAAATGATTGAAAATATTAAAAAAGTACACGAAGAAGTAAAAGCAAGAATTAGTGAAGTTATTAATCTAGAACAACTTGAATTATTCAGACTTGAATTCCTTGTAAAAAAAGGTAAAATACAAGAGTTCTTTGGTCAATTAAAAGCATTGCCCAACGATCAAAAAAGAGAAGTTGGTAAAGAATTGAATATTCTTAGCAAATTCACTGAGGAAATATACAAGAATACAAAGGAAGAGCTAGAAGAAAAGGCTTTGACAGTTTCTGATCTAGATTTATCACTTCCTGGTATTAAAAATAATCTCGGAAGTGAACACCCAGTTCGTCAAACAATTGCTCAAATGATTGAAATATTCAAGAAAATGGGATTCTCTGTAGCAGAAGGACCGGAAGCAGAAGATGATTATCATAATTTCGATGCTCTAAACTTTCCGCCTAATCATCCTGCACGTGATATGCAAGACACATTCTTCATAGAAAATAAATATGATACAGTGGTATTAAGAACTCATACTTCTCCTGTGCAAATTCGAATGATGGAAAATGTAAAGCCACCTATTCGAGCTATTATGCCAGGACGTGTTTATAGAAATGAAACATTGGACTCAACTCACTTGGCAGAATTTCATC
>JAGXGG010000109.1 GCA_024636855.1 Ignavibacteriota bacterium
CATCGTAACTATCTAAATCATAAATTGACGATACTTTTTCAAAGTCTGTATCTTGACCGCCTTTGTATTGTCTGAAATAATTTGTGCCGAACTCGACTCCAAACTCATCCCCAATTACTTGTGTAATCCCAAGCACTGGCGACGAATAGAACATACCTCCATTGATAACTCCCATCATAGAAGCACCAAAGTTAATGTATGTTATCTGAGATTCACCTAAGAATTCAAAAGTATTTACATTATATTCAATAGTAGGCTTGAAACCAATCGTATTTCCTATTAATTCAATATATACATTAACATCCTTTGCTTTAGAATATGAAGCAGTAGTGGATACTAATAGCAATATGGTGATAATTATTTTCAAATATAAGTTCTATTAATAAATATAGTTAATCAAAAATACAAAAAATAATTCAAAAACTGAATACTATTTATTTGCATAATGTGTAGAATCTACATAAAATTGCAGTAGGGATTGAAAAGCAATCAATATAATTTTCTTACAATATTCAAATTATTAGGAGATATTATGAATATACTTAAAGACTTGCAATACGGCGATTTGACCGAAGATTTGCAAATGATATACGATGTATGCGGCGAAGCAGTCGTGATACAGATGATAGAGAACCTTGGTGGTCTTAGCTTCTATGTGCCTAAGATTACTAGATTCGATGACTTGATATACAGATATATCAGAGAAAACAAGGCGGAAACACTGAAGAAACTTGCTATGCGATTGGGCGTGACAGAGCAGTATCTAAAGTGTTTAGTCAAGAAATATAATTAGTGAAAAGATAATTCCACCTCTCTCTTTTTCTTTTTACTGATTTTGTTTTCTTTTGATTAAAACTGACTTTGCTTACATTACACTATGAATAATTGCAAATAGTGAAATGAAATTTACTCTACTATTAATATTTATAATCTCCTCTTCAGTTCTATCGGCTCAAGATAGCACCGAAAAGAGGGACTATCCCACTTTCCGATTGGATGAAATAGAGGTAACAGATTCACGTACAGGGATCGAACTCAAAGACCTAGGTAAACAGGTCGAGGTAATCACCCAATACGAAATCAGCCAGATGCCTGTCAATTCTGTAGATGAGCTACTCCGCTATATACCCGGAGTGGAAGTCCAGAGCCGAGGAATGTACGGCACCCAAGCTGATATCACTATGCGCGGTGGTACATACAACCAAACCCTAATCTTACTCGATGGTATTCGTATAGGCGACCCTATGACTGGTCATTTCAATAGCAACTTACCAATAACACTTTCTAATATATATCGAATTGAGATAATAAAAGGTGCAAGTTCCGTTATATATGGTGCTGATGCAGTTGGCGGTGTGATAAATATAGTTACAAGAAATATGTCAACTTTTTTTCAATATAAACAGCCTCCAATGATGTGCGGACCATCATACAGTTACAACCCTAGATTCAACTTACAGAACCTTGACAAAATAGATACTACAAAGTACGAAGATAGTACAATCTACAAACTAGGAATTACTGCTGGACAATATTCAACTTATGGAGTGGATATGTATTTTAATGGTATTGATAATAATTTTGCAATAGACGTTTATTACAACCATTCCGAATCGTACGGGTATCCTGCTTTTAATAACACGCATAATTATGGTTTTAATATCCATACTGGTGGGATGTCGATTAATTCGACAATAAATGAAACTGACTTTTTTGCTTTCAGAATTGCTACAGATTATAAGGATTTCGATGCTCGATATTTCTATACAGCTTCTACATTTGATAAGTCTAAAGAAGAAGTAGGTCGTACTCTAGTACAATCAAAGCTAAATCTCAAAAGTTACGAAGGACACGATATAACAGCTAATTTAGGACTAATATTTACGGAAGATGATTTCGTTTTCAATCCTGCATTTACACCAAATAATCACAAGACAATAAGCGGGGATTTGAATATTCACGACCAGATTAAACTTGATGCAAATACGGCAATGACTTTCGGAACTGAGCTACAATTCAACTTTATGGAAAGCAATGACAGAGGAAATAGAAATCAACAACAGCTAGGATTATACGCTGTTGGTGTTCATGATTTTAACTTAGATTTCAATATAAATGCTGGGCTTAGGGGTGAGTTACTACCCACTGGAGATATTGAAGTAGTCCCAACTATTGGTGCGAACTATTACTTAACAGATAAAATTAAGCTAAGAGCAAATGCAGGTCGTTCTATCCGTACACCAGACTATACAGAGCGATATGTTTCAACTGGATTGGAAGGAATTCTTTCGGCTGGCAGAAACTTAGGGAATCCAGATTTACTACCAGAAATATCGTGGAACTATGAAGTTGGAACAGATATGCAACTCGCACAGAAGATATCGCTTAACATAACGGGATATATGCGTGATTCGAAAAACATAATTGACTATGGCTTCAAGAAAGGTAGCGAGATAACAAATAATCAAAATCTAGACCCTACATTCGATTATCTGTACGCTCAGAACTTAGCAGAATTGCAAGTAAAAGGAGTAGAATTCAAGATTAGTGGATTTGAAGGTGGTAGTATAAAGACTTTCAATTGGTACCTTGGAGGTAATGTACTTGATATTACTGTGGCCGATGATGTGAGTTCTAAGTATATTACTAATGCAGCTGGGTTGAATTTCTCGGCAGGACTATTCTATATTATTAACGAACAATTCAAATTATCGACTGATGCTATCTACCGCAAACGTGATGTAACTGAAGACCAATCAATAGAGTTTGGTTTGACTCCAGAATATTTTGTAATGGACTCTAAGTTAACTTACAAGTTAAGTTCATTCAATATTGATTTAACCGTAAAGAATCTATTCGACAAGGAATACTCTGACATATTAGGTGTTCAACTCCCCGGTCGATGGTTCATGTTGGGTGTTAGTATTACAGAAGATGAATTTAAAAAGAATTAGTTGGTAGTTATATAATTATACCTTTTGGTATAATTGAATTACTTCTTCTTATTCATCTCGTATTCGCGGCGGGTGACTTCGTCCATTAGCTTTTTGGATTTGCTGAGCAGTAGGTTATAGTTCAGACGTTTGTCTAGGTCGCCCAGCACTTCGTAGGCTTCCTTTATCTCACCGAATACTCGTTGTACTTTCTTATCATCGGGGTGCAAATCGGGGTGGTATTTGCGCACCAAACGCTTGTATGCCATCCGTATCTCATCGGAGGTAGCAGAGCTTTCTAGCCCAAGTATTCTATAATAATTTTTGATTTTCATATTTTAGGATTATGAAAATAATGAAAATTGTTGAATTATTGCACTTGTTCTAGAATATTTACACTACTTAATATTTCTATGTCAGTGTCCGAAGGCAATTCTGAATAGCTGATAACGCTGACAACAGGAAATGTAGTCTGTATCATTTTCTTGAAATATGGTCGTACCTGAGCTGAGCAAATAACCACTGGCAGATGTCCTGCTATAGTAGTGTCATCAATAGCTTTCGATACTCCCTCTTTGATACGAGTAATATACTCGGGTGATAGTCCCATAGATGGGCTTATCTGGTTTCCACTACTTTTTTGCAAGGCTTGAGTTATACTGTCTTCTATTTCTGGGTCTAGTGATATAGCATGTACTACGCCATCTATATCTTCGTAGAGTGTTTTGATAGTCTCTGATAGATTGTGACGAACGTATTCCGTGAGCACATCTATATTCTGAGTTACTCTATAATACTCGAGTAATGATTCCAAAATCAAAGGCAAATCACGAATCGGTATTCCTTCTTCCAATAGGTTTTGCAACACTTTCTGAATAGTAGAAAGCGGTAGATTTTCTGGAGAAATCTCTTCTGTTAAAGCAGGATAATCTTCTTTCAGATTATCAACTAACTGCTTAGTATCTTGTCTAGTAAGTAATTTATCTGAGTTGCGTTTTAGTATTTCAGTTAAGTGGGTAGTTAGTACTGTTGCTGATTCTACAACGGTGTAGCCCATTATCTCCGCATTTTCTCTTTCGTTTTGGTCTATCCACTTAGCTGGCAATCCGAAGACTGGCTCAGTTACGTGCTTACCACGCAGCTCACCCTCAGCCGTACCGGGGTTCATAGCCAATAGCATATTCGGGAATAGGAAATTGGAAGCAACTTCATTCCCACGGATTTTGATTATGTAATTCTCTGGATCTAATTGTAGATTGTCACGCACACGAACAGGTGGTAGAATAATCCCCAATTCAGTTGCTAATTGCTTCCGAACATTAGTTATTCGTTTGAATACATCGCCACCTTGTGCTTCATCTACTAGTGCGATGAGTGAGTAACCTAGTTCTATTTCTACAGGGTCAACTTTAAGTAAATCTTCCACAGGTGATTCGCTAGGTTTTTCGATTTCATCTGCCGCTTGTAATCCCTCACGCAGTTCTTCATCAGCCTTGGTTTTATTTGCAGCAGTTCTATTGTAAGCGATGGCTCCAATTACTACAGCAATTAGCGTAAATGGAATAAACGGGAACCCAGGGAGTAATCCAATTAGGAATAAAGCCACAGCCGATACATACATCGCCCTTGGCTTTGTCCCGAATTGTTGTCCGAATTCTGTTTCTAGTTGGTCACGAGCTCCAGAACGAGTTACTACCAAACCACCAGCAACAGATATAAGAAGAGCTGGGATTTGAGATACAAGCCCATCACCAATTGTTAGTGTAGAATAAGTAGAAATCGCCTCCGAGAAAGACATATCTCTCTGTAACATACCAATAGCAAATCCACCAATCAAGTTGACTATTGTGATAATAATACCAGCAATTGCATCACCCTTTATGAACTTAGCCGCACCATCCATAGACCCAAAAAAATCGGCTTCGTGTGCTAATTCATCACGTCTAGATTTGGCTGTTTGTTCGTCTATATATCCAGCATTCAGATCAGCATCTATACTCATTTGTTTACCTGGCATAGCATCCAAAGTAAACCTTGCAGAAACCTCCGCTATACGAGTAGAACCCTTGATAACAACTATGAAGTTAATGACTAAGAGGATTAGGAATATTATAATCCCTACGACTATATTCCCACCAACTACGAAATCACCGAAAGCATGTATAATCTTTCCGGCTTCCCCCTCGCCCAATATAAGTCGAGTTGAGGCGACATTTAGCCCCAATCGAAGCATAGTAGTTATAAGCAAAATAGCTGGGAAAGCTGAGAATTCGAGTGGTTTAATTAAATATACCGCCACCATCAGTATCATAACTGATAGTGCTATATTCAATGTAAGAAATAAATCTAAGGCAACTGGAGGTAATGGCAATAATAGAAGTGCAAGAATAAGTAATACACCACTAGCTAAAACAATATCAGGATTGTTAAAGATTGGTGAAAGAACACTATTCTTCAATCTGTTTATAGTTGGGTTATCTAGTAGAGCCAATTGTCTAATTATAGCCAATAATTCATAAAAATGCTATCACAAAAGTAGTATTGCAAGTTGCTTGCCAAATAATTATTGATGTTGATATATTATTGTATATATTTGCTACTTATGATTAGTATCCTATTCTACTATTTCACTTGTATATCAAATCTATGTGGTTAATAAATGAAGCAAATTTTCGTAATACTTTTTCTAGTTTCCATCCATACTGCTAATGCCAAATTTGAAGACAAAAATGCTATCTACACAACTGGCGAGTTGAATGTAGGTAACTACATAGGTGTTGGTCTTAACTTGAATTATGTTTATAATGAAGAATATTCCTTCAGCATAGGCTATACTGGAAATATACGGAAACCCATCACACAACCCGATAACTTTTCATCAGGTTTTGTAGGTATTATGTTCTTTGGATTGTCGAATCCATTTGACCATTTTGATACTTATCATCTAAGTGTAGGTCAAATATACAAACTAGATAAAAGCGGTGCGATTAGGGTAAACTTCTCCGCCGGATTGGGATACACTACTATTAAAGAGCCAGAAAATTGGGAAGTAAATGGTGATGGTATAGTAGGTACTAATTACACTTGGGATTACAATGAATACAACACGATTAGCTTTATAATTAATCCTAGAATAGAGTACCTATATTCAAGATACTTCGGACTAACATTATCTCCTATGCTGCAAATAAATAAAGATAGGATAAACTATGGGATTGGGGCTGGATTGATGATTGGATTATTAAGAAAGTGATACGTTGTATTGAATGCTTTTTATTTTTTCAAATTACTTTAGTCTATAATAGAATAATAATTAAATTTTTCTTTATTTTTTCAGATAAAATTATAATAACAGACTAAACATGACCTATTTTCTAACCACTTAATATTGAAACAAATTACTTAAAGAGGACAGATTAAGTACAATTTAAATATATATTTAAGTTAAAACATATTAAAGACAAAAGAGTCTTGATTATTGGAATTTTGATTTTTTATTTTTAATTTAGTACTGAATAATAATATATGCGGCACAAACTATGTTTGCCTTGGTAGTACTGATTATAATAAGTCTTTTTATAGCAATTATTTTCCTAGTCTTATTTATCAGATCGGTAAAAAAAGACCAATTTAAGGATACATATACTCCTGCTGTAAGAATACTTTTTGATGATTTTGAAGATAAAAAATAAATAATTATAATTCATAAAGGATAGTATATATGAGTGCTAATGAAAGCAAAATAGAATCCTTCTTATATGACAATGTCATAGTTAAGAAATTCGTCCTTGCCACAGTTATATGGGGCTTAGTCGGTATGCTTGTTGGTGTATTGATAGCAATACAGCTATATTGGCCAACATTTTATCAAAGTATGGGTATTGATTTAGAGTACCTGACATTTGGTCGCCTTAGACCATTGCACACGAATGCAGTAATTTTCGCATTTGTGGGTAATGCTATATTCATGGGTGTTTATTATTCCTTACCTAGACTTTGTAAGGCTTCTATGTGGAGTACAATGCTTAGTAATCTCCACTTTTGGGGTTGGCAACTTATTATATTAGCCGCTGCTATTACTCTGCCCTTGGGTATTACAACTGGTAAAGAGTATGCGGAACTAGAATGGCCAATTGATATTATGATAGCTCTAGTGTGGGTTGCGTTCGGTATCAATATGATAATGACTTTGATGAAACGTCGTGAAAAACACATGTACGTAGCTATATGGTTCTACTTAGGTTCATGGGTTACAGTTACACTACTACATGTAGTTAACTCATTAGAAATACCAGTAGCATTAACAAAAAGTTATCCAGTATTCGCTGGTGTACAAGATGCACTAGTGCAGTGGTGGTATGGACACAATGCAGTTGCATTTTTCCTAACGACTCCTTTCTTAGGTCTTATGTACTATTTCTTGCCAAAGGCAGCAAATAGACCTGTTTATTCTTACAAACTTTCGATTATACACTTCTGGTCGTTGATCTTCCTATATATTTGGGCAGGTCCTCACCACTTATTATTTACTTCTTTACCTGGTTGGGCACAATCTCTAGGTACTGTGTTCTCACTAATGCTTATTGCTCCGTCTTGGGGTGGTATGCTTAATGGGTTGCTAACTCTACGAGGAGCATTTGACAGGGTTCGAGAAGACCCAGTTCTAAAATTCATGGTAGTAGCTATTACTGCTTATGGTATGGCGACTTTCGAAGGTCCTATGCTTTCTATAAAAGCTGTTAATGCTCTCTCTCACTATACTGATTGGACTATTGCCCACGTACATATCGGTGCATTGGGTTGGAACGGTTTCCTAACCTTCGGTATATTGTATTATCTAGTACCTAAGATGTGGAATACAGATATCTTTTCAAAGAAAATGGCAAATGCACATTTCTGGATAGGCACTATAGGTATTTTGCTATATGCTATCCCTATGTATTGGGCTGGTGTTGTACAAGGTCTTATGTGGCAACAATTCGACAGTAGTGGAGCGTTACTTTACACTAACTTCCTAGAAACTGTAACTGAAATTATCCCTATGTATATAGTACGTTCAGTAGGTGGTACTATTTACTTGTTAGGTGCAATCCTGATGGCATTCAACTTATACATGACTGCTAAGAAAGGTAGTTTCCTCAAAACTGAAACTGGTAAGGGTATAGCACTAAAAGACCAAGAAGCTCACGAAGAAGCATTGAATGGAAAAGTGAAATGGTGGGAGAGATCAAAATGGATCGAAGGTCGCCCATTACCATTTATCATAGCTAGTACTGTAGTGGTCGTAGTAGGTGGACTTTTCGAAGTATTACCAATGTATATGATAGAATCGAATGTACCAACTATCACATCAGTAAAGCCTTATACTCCTCTTGAGTTAGAAGGTAGAGATATATATGTAAGTGAAGGATGTTATACTTGCCACTCACAGATGATTAGACCATTTAGATTTGAAACGGCTAGATATGGTGAATATTCTAAATCAGGGGAGTTCGTTTATGACAGACCATTCCAATGGGGTTCTAAACGTTTGGGGCCGGATTTACATCGTATCGGAGGTAAGTATAGTAATGCATGGCATTACTATCATATGATGAATCCAGATAAAATGTCGCCCGGTTCTGTGATGCCACTTTATCCTCACATGGCTGACAATGAAGTCGATACAACTTTGACAGTGAAAAAGATAAAGCTAATGACTGCTATGGGTGTACCATATTCTAGCGGATATGAGAACTTTGTAATGAGAGATTATGACAAACAAGCGTTCGATATAGTGAATGACTTGAAAAATTCGGGAATCGAAGTAGGTGCAAACAAAGAGATTGTTGCTCTGATTGCATACTTACAGAGATTGGGTACTGATATCAAAGGTAATGCTGCTTCTACTGCAGATGAATTCAAATAAATTGAGGTAAACAATGTTTAAGAATATATTATCAGGCGTTGAGAATTTAGAAGTATTACCAATAATAGTACTTTTAGTCTTCTTTACTTTCTTTACCCTTATAGTCGTGCGTACAATTACTCTTAGAAAACAAGATGTAATTGATGCAGCAAATATCCCATTAAATGATAATACTGTTATAAATGAGAGAGGAAATTAAGATGTCACAAGAAGAAGATAAACTATTAGATCACAACTACGACGGCATTCAAGAATTTGATAATCCTATGCCTACTTGGTGGGTTGGTCTATTCGTACTAACAATTATTTGGGCTGTCGTTTACATATTCTATTTCGAAATTACTGGGATAGGAAATACACAGTTAGAAGATTATCAGCAAGAGTTAGCCGTTGCTGAGAAGCAATATGGTGGTGGTGATAGTGGCGGAGAAGCACAAGTTGAAATAGCTTTGATGACTTCAGCTGAAGATATAGCTGAAGGAGAAAAGATATATAAGATGAATTGCTCTAGTTGTCACGGTCAAGCTGGTGAAGGTGGAGTTGGTCCCAATCTTGGTGACAAATTCTGGAAACACGGTGGAGATTTCAAATCAATCGTCAATACAATTATTCACGGTGTACCTGAAAAAGGTATGATATCATGGAAACCGATACTTAAGACTAAAAAGATTGTAGAAGTAGCATCATATATAGATCAAGAATTTAGAAATACAAATCCTCCAAATGGTAAAGCACCAGAAGGCGATGAGTATCAGGGAGAATAAACACCTTGGATAAGAATAGTAACCCTAGTGGTGAAAACCAGAAAAAGAAAGGCAAATATGTTAATATGGAAGACCTTTCTTTTTCTGGCTCGGAAGAGAAAAAACCTGGTGGAGCTGTTATAGATGCTTCTGATTCTTACAGAGACACACAGTCCACTATTAGCAAAGAAGGAAGAGTGTGGGTTTACCCACAAAAACCTCAAGGTAAGAGATATGATAAAAGAAAATTAGTCAGCTATTTATTGCTGGCTATTTTCTTCATTACTCCATTTATCAGAATAAATGGAAATCCATTGATGATGTTCAACCTAGTTGAAAGGAAGTTCATCATATTTGGTTCTATATTTTGGCCACAAGATTTCATAATCCTAGCTTTAGGATTCCTAACGCTTGTACTGTTTATAGTTCTGTTTACATCAGCTTGGGGGCGAGTCTGGTGTGGCTGGCTCTGTCCGCAAACTATCTTCATGGAGATGGTTTTCCGCCGAATTGA
Source organism: Ignavibacteriota bacterium (assembly GCA_024636855.1). GTDB lineage: Bacteria > Bacteroidota > Ignavibacteria > Kapaibacteriales > UBA2268 > PGYR01. The sequence goes on from JAGXGG010000109.1 coordinate 10,099, forward strand.
GTATTGGATTGAGGGCAATGCGAATAAGCAAAGATTACTTAATCGTATGCCTTGGAACAAAGAAAAGATTCTAAAGAAAGGTGGTAAATTAGCCATATTCTATGCCCTGTCATTCCTGATAGGTAATCTATTTTTATCTTATATTATCGGTACAGATAAGCTATTTGAGATAGTAGCTGATCCAGTTGGCGAACATCTAGGCGGACTAATATCGCTGTTGATATTCTCTGGTGTTTTCTTTGCAGTTTTTGCTTGGTTTCGCGAGCAAGCTTGTACTTTTGTGTGTCCTTATGGAAGACTACAAACAGTGTTGTTAGATAAGGAATCAATAATCGTAGCTTATGACTACGTCAGAGGAGAACCTCGTGAGAAATTCACTAAGAAAAGAGATGAATCAGCTGGAGATTGTATAGATTGCAAGAAATGCGTTTTTGTGTGTCCAACTGGTATTGACATACGTAACGGTACTCAGATGGAATGCGTCAACTGTACCGCTTGTATGGATGCTTGTGATATAGTTATGGAGCAGATAAACAAGCCGAAAGGATTGATACGATATGCTTCAGAAAACAATATCAGAGAAGGCAAAAAGTTTAGATATACTGGTAGAATGAAATTCTATACTGTTATCCTTTCTATACTTGTTGGTGTGATTGTTTTCTTACTTACTAATAGAAGCAACGTAGATACTCGTATTTTGAGAGCTAAAGGACAAACATATACTGTTACAACTGATGGTTATATTTCGAATCTATTTACAATGAAGTCTATTAATAAAACTTATGAGCCAATTAAATTCACAATCAGAACTCCTAATCATAAATCTCAAATCGAAATAATTGGTGGGAAAGACTTACTAGTAGAAGGTAACGAGGTGATAAATGTTACATTCTTACTCAGAATACCGCAAACTGAGTTGGAACCAGGCAATAATAAAATAACTATCGAGTTATTAGATGAAGACGGACACATATACGAAACTCTGAAAACTAATTTCTCATCACCTGGAATGCAAGATCATGGCAAGTAAATTCAAATTTAATTGGGGTACAGGAATAGCTATATTCTATATCTCGTTTGTTATAGCAATGCTATCTTTTGTCTTTTGGACTACAGGCAATAATAGGGATTTGGTTACTGAAGATTACTATGCCGAAGAGTTAGTTTACCAAAAAACTATTGACAATAAGGCAAGAACGGAAGACTTAGTTGGAGATGTTGCTATCAGATCAGAGAAAGGAAAAATAGATATAACACTTCCCGAAGGTATGATTGAAAAATCAATAAAAGGTGAGTTGTTTCTTTATCGTCAAGACGACAAAAGAAAAGACACGAAATTCCCTTTCGAAGGTGATAGAACCGATTACACTTTCCAATCAGAAAGAATAGTAATTGGGAGATGGACGGTAAAGCTATCATGGGTTTCGGAAGGTAAAGATTATTACTACGAAGATAAGATCTGGATAAAGTGATGGAAATCAATATTGAGGCATATGTTTGGATTTAGCTATTTATAATTTTAAATTACCTAAATATTTTCTAAACTATAAATGGAATCAAAAGTGAAATATTTTCTATATCTTATTACTTTTATCATTGCAAGCCACATACTCACAGCTCAAAGCTTCGTAGAATTAAAACAATTTACTCCATTTGATAGTATTAAAACCCACACGATTATTTTTTTTGATTTCAACAATGATAATCGTGATGATTTATTCATTATGGGTGTTGATAAACACAACAATGCAATAACAAAATTATATAAAAATGACAATGGAACCTTAAAAGAAGACGAGGAGGGATTAAATTTCAAAGCATTCAGAAGTGGTAGTGCTGCGGCCTCTGATTTTGATAGAGATGGGGATAATGATCTATTTGTAATCGGAAATGATAATCATCCGAATGGTGAAGATTTATTAGTTAATGATAATGGGAAATTTACTCGTTTCAAAGGGAGGCAAGATTTTTATCGTGGTAATAGAGTGGCCTTTTCTGATATAAATAATGATAATAGAGATGAGATTTTTATTTCTGAAGAATATTTGGGTACCATTGTAGTTTTTAAATATGAAAAAAAATTCCAGGAAGAACAAAGCTATCATTCAGTGAAAAATTTGTCTTTTGATGTAGGTGGAGAGTTTGGATTAGTAGATGTAGACAATGATGGGTTCGAAGATTTAATTGTTGCAGGGATGAATCAAAAAAGAGAAATATTAACAAAACTATATAAGAATACTGCTGGAGTTTTTGAGGAAGTTTTAAATACTCCATTTGAGAATTTGAAAAATGGCTTTTTGAAATTCGCTGACATTGACAATAATGGATTTAAAGATATACTGATATCAGGAGTTAATGTTGATGGAGAAATAAAAATAAATCTTTACAAGAATACTGCTGGTATTTTTGAGGAAGTAATTGATACCCCTTTTGCTAAACTTAGTGATGTTAATTCCGCATTTTCTGATTGGGATAATAATGGTTATGTTGATTTGTTAATAACTGGTCTTGATGAAACAGAGTCATATCAAACAATATTTTACAAAAATGAAAATGGAATTTTTGTTAAAGATGAAAATGTAAGTGAAAATTTTAAAAGTATTGGCGGAGGTGCCATAGCATTTTCTGATATTGATTCTGATGGGTATGAAGACTTGCTTATTTCAGGGCAAAATGAGAATGGTGGACTAGAAACTACACTTTATAAGAATGAAAGAGGTGAATTTGTAGGACTGTATGGAACACCTTTCTTTGGGGTTGAAGATGGTTCAATTGCCTTTTCAGATATAGATAATGATGGATATGAAGATTTACTTATTACTGGTTATAATAATCACGCTTCCAGAAATACATCAAAAATTTATAAAAATGTAGGGGGACTCTTTGAAGAAATTGTCAATACTCCTTTTGATGCTGTTAGGCAGAGTTCATCAGTATTTTTCGACATAAATAATGATGGGTATGAAGATTTATTGATCTCCAGTGCAACTGAATCAGCTGAAAAAATGACAAAGTTATACAAGAACAACACTGGAACTTTTAAGGAGGTTTTAGATGCTCCGTTTGGAGATATTTTGACAAGAGTTGTTGCTTTTTCAGATGTAGATAAAAATGGTTATGAAGATTTATTTATCTCCGGGTTTAGTAAAACTGGGATGATCGCAAAACTGTACAAAAATGAGAATGGCAAATTTTCGAATACTATTGAAGCACAGATTGATGCAATAGTGGGAGGTGATGCTGCCTTTTCAGATGTAGATAATGATGGTTACGTTGATTTGTTTATTTTAGGCTTTAATAAGTCGAATGAGCGTATAGCGAAACTTTATAGAAACGAGGAGGGCACATTTAAAGAAGTGCCGAATACTCCGTTTGATACACTCTCAGAGGGAACTACAACCTTTATTGATATAGATAATGATGGTTTTGAAGAATTACTTATTACTGGTCTTAGTAGCATTAGATCTCAAGGGCTTACTACAAAATTATATAAAAATACTAGTGGAACATTTACTGAATTACTTAATACACCATTTGATGGGGTCTATTCAAGCTCTGTTGTTGCTTCAGATATTGATAACAATGGTTACAAAGATTTGCTTATTTCTGGATCAAGTAAATATGGGAAAATCTCGAAACTTTATTTGAATGAAAGTGGAACATTTACTGAATTACTTGGTACGCCATTTGAAGGTGTTTCTTTGTGTTCAGTAGCAATTACAGATATAAATAATGATGGCTATAAAGACTTGTATATCACCGGTCGTACAAATTCAAAAGACGTAACTGCAAAACTATATAAAAACCTAGGGCCTATTTCGTCTGTGAAATTTGATGAAAAGGAATTTGGATATGACTTCGAGTTGTACCCTAACCCAACAAAGTCTGATAAGTTCAAAATAAATTTTAAATCTGAGTTTATTGGGCAACTAGATATAGAAGTATTAGATATCAATGGAAAAGTGATGTTAAAAATTAATGAAACTATACAACTTGGGCAGGAAAGTGTATCTGTTAGTACTGGTTTTTTAACTAATGGTTTCTATTTAGTAAAAATTACAAGCAGCGGAAAGGAAGAAATACATAAATTGATAATGCAATAGTTAATATGGAAATCATTTCAGGATTTGTACTAGGAATATTGGGTAGCATGCACTGCGTAGGTATGTGTGGCCCAATAGCCCTAGCTATCCCACATAAGAGCACCAACAAGACTTCTATAGCAATAGACAATGCTTTCTACAACGGCGGCCGTATCATAACTTATATGATACTAGGTACTATCTTAGGACTCATCGGCTCAGCTATTAGCTTTTCTGGTTTACAAGAGAAATTGAGTATAATAATCGGTGTACTGATGTTAGTACTTACATTCGCTCCCAAAGTATTTAAAATTTCTGGTAAAGCAAATAGCTTCTTCTACTCCGGAGTAGGTAAGTTAAAAAGTTACTTCTCTTCTTTCTTACAAAAGAAAGGTAAAGTTGCTCTCTTTTCTCTTGGGTTACTAAATGGGCTATTGCCCTGTGGACTAGTATATGTGGCATTAGCAGCATCACTAGGTATAGCAAACTATGTGAGCAGTATGGGGTTTATGGCAGGATTTGGAATAGGTACTGCACCGGCTATGTTTGCTGTTAGTTACCTTGGTATATTTGCCAGCGCAAGTCTAAGACAGAAATTTTCTAAGTTAATACCCTACGGTGTAGCTATTGTAGCTATACTAATGATAATGCGAGGTATGGCACTTGGTATTCCTTACATCTCACCTGAGTTACCAGATACTGTCAAGCAGCCAGTCGAGAACTGTTGTCATTAATTTTATTATTACTTACCGACCAACTATAGTAAACTCAACGCGACGGTTTAGCTGACGTCCTTCTTCTGTATCGTTAGTAGCCATTGGGTCTTTTCTACCCATTCCCATTGATGATAAATTCGATTTATCTACGTTATTTTTTATTAGCCACTCATATACCGAATTAGCACGGTTTTTAGAAAGAGTTAGATTACTAGCATCACTTCCTACATTATCGGTATAACCAACTATTTTGATTTTCATATTTGGATTAAGTTGCAATAATTTAAGCAGGCTTTTTAGCTCCGAATTAGAGGATTCTTTTAGTTCGTATTCACCTGTATCAAAGAATAAATTATTCAAGCGAATTGTCTGTCCTATTTCGATAGGTACTAGATAAAGATTTCTTTCTATTTCATCATATCTATCCAATTTAGTTAGATCCAGATTTTCTGATATTGATACATATCCCTGAGCTTCTGATTTGAATCCGTAGTTTATACCTCTTGGTAATACTATATTGTATTCACCTGTATTAATATCAGAAGTAGCTGTACCGTACTCTTGACCACTTGTCAAATCGAAGTAGTTAATCTTAGCAGCAATAGGTTCATTTGTATTTTTGTTGAGTACCTTACCATAAACTAAAACTACTGGCTCTGGCTTTGCCCCTTCGGGTAGTTCCAATTTCATTATATCTCCCTTTCCCTTGTAGCCGACTAAACTCTTATCATATGAACCAAGGTAAGCATAGTCCCCTTTTGCATCTAAAGTTAAATTTAACTCAAATCCAGAACTATTCACAACAGGTCCTAAATTCTCTGGCTCGGTCCAATTCTGCCAAGTATCATCTAATCTTCTTGTTACCCATATATCTGCAGAGCCATATCCAGGATGACCTGTACTTGAAAAATATAGGGTTTTGCTATCTGGAGCTAGAAATGGGTTGAACTCCATAGCAAATGTATTGATAGTAGGACCCAAATTTTTAGGTGCTGTGTAAGTACCATCATCTTTAATAAATGAGACGAATAGTGCTTGTTCATCGTACTCTTCTTTATTTGGTTGTGCTCCTATTAGCAGTATTTTATTATCTGCTGAAAAGAAGAAGGATCCATACTTGTTAATATTAACAAAGTTTTCTACTTCTATTTTAGTGGGTACTTCCCATCCATCTTTTGTCTTTTTAGAAACTGATACTCCAGAGCCTTTTGGACTTCCATCGGGGTTATAAGTATTCATCACATAAATAGTATTTTTATCAGATGATGCCGAGATTACACTATTACCACCAATATTATTAATAGGGAAAGGCAATTTAATTAGATTACCCCAATTCTTACCATCGAAGTTACTAATCCATATTTTACTTTTCTCATTAACTTTTTCTTGAGTTACATACATAGTATTACCATCAGCTGACACATAACAAAACTTTTCGTCGGCACTAGTATTGAATGGTAAGTATTCTTTTAAAAGTGGCTTTAGTGCTCCTGCTACATCTTTTACTATATAATCAAAAGTCGTCAATTTGAAATTATCTATCTCTACTTTTACCCCTTTCTTCTCGACATAAAAAGCTATATGTCTACCGTTATCCACGAACTTTCCGTATGCTGCTACTTGGACATCATTTACAAAGAATTCTAATAAATTACGAGTTCTCACTACTTTGATTTTATTCCATTCGTTCATTTTATTTATAACAGATTCTTTCTTTTTCCAAGGTCTTAGTTCTTGAGATTTTTTATTCCATTTTCCACTTAGTCTCCTAAATTGATTGCCAGAAATTGAAAATTTATAAAATTCAGTCCTTCCCTTGTTCATACCAAATACAAGACCATACCCAACGTTATCAGAGCCAGCAACTTGCCTAATGTCAAACTCAATTATATAGTTATTATTTATATTGAGTCCTAAATCTCTGAAAGCCCAGCCGTTATTCTTATCATTTACACCTTCTAAATTATATACTCCATTTTCTATTTTCAAATTTTGATAAATGGAATTTGTCTGATCCCAATCTTTAGATTCTGGGTTATCAAACTTTTCATCTATTATAACTTTATAATTAGTTTGAGAAAAAATGGTAGCAACTGATAGAAGTAGGATAAAAACAATATTGGAGATTAATTTCATTTTGAGATTTTTATATTTGTTGTTTGAATTAACACAATATAATGAATATTAGAAAATAATTGATTCTTGGGAATGGTATTTTATTGACCAAATTACCTAGCTTCGCGAAAAAATATTTATATTGCATTTTTTATAGCAAAACTTATGCAAACACAATAAATGAAATTATCTTATAATTGGCTCCGAGAATATATAGACTTAGATGTACCGATAGTAGAACTAGTCGAAGTACTTACATATATTGGATTAGAAGTAGAAGAAGTAACTGATAACAAATCAAAATATGTAGGCTTTTATACAGCACACGTACTGAACATAGTTCCTCACCCTGATGCTGACAAGTTAAGATTGTGCACAGTACAATCTGCAAACGGTGAACAGACAGTAGTTTGTGGTGCACCTAATGTAGCAGAAGGACAGAACGTAGTACTAGGTACTGAGGGAGCTGTTGTTCCCAGTGCAGGTTTTGCATTGTCCAAAAGAAAAATACGTGGTGTAGAATCCAATGGTATGATATGTAGTCAATCTGAGTTGGAATTGGGTGAAGATAGTGATGGTATATGGGTACTCCCAGAAGGAGTAGAACCCGGTCAACCAATAGCTGATTACCTTGGATTGAACGATGTCACTTTAGAGATTGCTATCACTCCAAATAAAGGCGATTGTCTGAGCCATTATGGTATCGCTCGCGATTTGGGTGCTTATTATCGCAAAGAAGTCAGAAAACCAGATGTAAAATTAGATGAGAGTGTAAACGAAGCATCTAGTTCTATCACAATAGAAATTGAAAACACAGACGCATGTCCTCGCTATGCTGCAAGAGTTGTCAGAGGAGTGAAAATCCTAGATTCACCAGATTGGCTGAAACAACGATTGACTTCTATAGGGCTAAGACCAATCAATAATGTAGTAGATGTTACTAATTTCGTTCTCATGGAATTAGGTCAACCTCTACATGCATTCGATTATAACTTAGTAGCAGGAAATAAAATCATTGTTAAAAATGCTACTGACAAACAGGAATTCACAACTCTAGACGATAAGAAAAGAGAACTCGACTCCGATATGCTAATGATATGCGATGGCGAAAAGCCAATAGCAGTAGCCGGAGTTATGGGTGGTATGAACTCCGAAATAAATGACAACACAACTGATGTGCTAATAGAGTCTGCATTCTTCAGTCCTAATTCTGTACGAAGAACAGCGAAAAAGCTCGGTATATCTAGCGAGGCATCATATAGATTTGAGAGGGGAATAGACATAGACGCAGTCATATTAGCTGCTGATAGATGTGCTCAATTGGTCCAGCAAGTAGCTGGAGGCGCTATAGAGAGAGGCATAGTAGATGTATATCCGAATAAGAAAGTAGAAAAAATAGTAAGACTTCGCTACCAAAGAGTAGAGAAAATAGTTGGGCTAAAACTAACAAACGACGAGATAAAAGAAATACTTACTTCATTGAACTTCAGATTAGTAAATGAAAATGAAGAAAGTATAGAGCTAGAAATACCAAACTATAGACACGACATAAGTGAAGAAATTGACTTGGTTGAGGAAGTTGTTCGTTTGTATAATTATGACAAACTAGAACCACAATTCTTTGCTAATATATCATTCGATGCTCGTCCATTGCCTGACGGTTTGAGATTACCAGCACTTAGAAATAGAATCCGTGAGTATCTGATAAGCAATGGATACAATGAGTCTCTTACTCAAAACCAAATAGACCCTGATTCTGCATCTATCTTCACAGATAGCCCATTAGTAGTGGCTAATCCTCTGGGAAGAGAGTTATCGATAATGCGACCATCCCTATTGCCATCTATGCTAAAAGTAGTTAGCAGAAATATAAGATTGGGGACTCCAGATTTGCAACTTTTCGAAGTTGGAAAAATATTCGAAACAACAGATGATGAAGCTAATGTAGTAAAAGGAGTAAAGGAACGAGAAAATCTATTGGTAATACTAAGCGGAAACAAATACAGAGATAATTGGGACGTAAAGAATCGCTCTGTAAATTTCTATGATATCAAAGGTTTATTGCAAAGTATAATAGAATTTGCTAAGTTGAGTAATGTACAAATAGTACAAAATGCTGAAACAGGATTTGGTGCTAATTCATGCCACATTAATATGGGCAAGACTAATATCGGTACAGTTGGTGAAGTTGATAGGAGATTGCTGAAGCAATATGACGTGGATCAACCAGTTGTAGCATTACTTCTAGATATGACAGAACTTTACAAATTACCAGATAACCAGAGTCGCTATAACAAAGTATCTTCATTCCCATCAGTTAGCCGTGATTTGGCGTTCACTGTGCCAGAGGAACTAGAAGCAGGAAGAGTGATAACTCTGATAGAAGCAAATGGTGGTAAATATCTGAAATCTGTAGATATCTTCGATGTTTACAAAGGTGATAATATTGCAAAAGGAAAGAAAAGCGTTGCCTATTCTTTAGAATTTGTATCGAGCGAACGAACTCTAACAGACGAAGACATAGACAAAGTAATTACGAATTTGGTTAAGAATATAGAATCTACTTTCAAAGCAGAATTAAGAAAAAACTAAAATAAGATATAGCGACATGATTAGCGACAACCTGATACAACAGATAAACGAATTCAAAGATTTACTAATAAGTGCTTCTACATTATTAGTAGAATTGAAATCTGAGAATGAAACTCTCCGAGAGAAGAACAACGAATTGTACGAATCATTGATGAACAATGACAGTTCACTTTCCGAAGTTAAGGATGTGGAATCGGATCTAAGGCATAAATTAACAGCAACCGAGTATAAAGTAGAACAATTGGAAGCAGAGATTTTATCCCTGAACGAAGAGCTGGAAGATAGAGAGTTGCTAATAGATGAGCTGAAACAACGTGATATAGAGCTTACAGCTAAGGAATTAGAACAAAAAGAAAAAGTAGAATCACTCTCAAATACTAATAACCAAAAAGATATAATAATTGAAGATTTGAGAAATAATCAAGAATATATAAAAAAAGCATTATCGACTAAGCAAGAAGAGATTTTCGAGAAAGATAAAGAAATGGCTGATATAGTTGAGAAAAGTGCCCATTTGAAAAATGAGATTTATCATTTCAAATTAAAACTAGAAAAGTATCCTGAGTTAAAAGAAAAAGCCAAGGAATATGATAGCCTGATAGAAACATCGAAAGCAGATGAAGAGCAGTATTTGAAAAATATCGATGAACTAAAGCAACTTACTTACGCTTTGGAAGCAGAACATGCTCGTGAAAAAGAGCTATTGAACAAAGAAATAGAACAGAAAGCAAATGCTATAGAGCTATTAGAATCGTATGTAAAAGAGATTAACAATAAAAAGAATCCTAATGATAATAATTACGATTTGCAGAAAGAGATAGAGAAACTAAAAAATGATCTCGAAATAAAAGAAAATGAAGTTAAAGAACTGAATGAAGCTGGGTATGGTGTATTAGGGCAAACACTATTCGGTACAATGACTTTCGACAATACTGGTATAAAGCGAGAGAGCCAAGAAATGGGCGAATTGCAAGAGAAACTTGAGAAAAAAGATTTTAGAATAAATCTGCTAGAAACAGAAAACTTAGAATTAAAATCGCAACTTGATGATCTGAAAGCAAATAACGAAAGTATGGAAGCCCTTGTGAAGAAGAGATACAAGCAAATACAAGAACTAGAAGAAAAGCTAGATGATGCCGTAAGCTTCAAAATGGATACTAAGGACAAAAGGTTGAAGTTAGCAGATAGTTTGGAAAAATATCTTCAAAAAATAGAAAAAATCATTGAAAATTAAATAATTTTTGATATTATAGTATAGTTTACAAAGTGTGAACTTAAAAAAAGACAAGTAACAAATGAATAAGACCGTAAAAGTAAAGATTGGTTATAAAGAATATTCACTTGCTAGTGACAACGAAGCAAGCGTAATTGCTTCTACTGAAAGAGTAAATGAGCAATTAGAAAATTTGAAAAAAAGCTTGGGCAATTTGCCCGAAGAGACTTTGGCAATTTTGGCAGCTTTGAATTTAGCTGAGAACGACATAAAGAACGAAAATATGATGAACGAATCTGTAAATTATTTGCAGAAAGAATTAAAGAATATGTCAAATCTGTTAAAAGAAGCAATCTCATAAGGCATACATATATAGCTATCTAATTTATTACCAATATATTACAGAATTATTACCGCGTTTACTATCCTTGTCTTACGTAATAGAATCTATAATTACAATAATGGGAGTTAGACTTCAGTTATTGATATCGGGCCGCAACCGCATTTAGTTGCAGACTGTCAAGTTTAGGTTAATTAAAGAACCTAAAAAGGGCCAGCGGATTTTAGATATAGTTGAGCTTTCACCCACCGTGTTTGACTTTGGGTTCAACACGTCACATAGCCGTTATCTTCGGATGATGAGCTAAAAGGGATGGTAAACGTTGGTTTTTTAATCGGAACGGTCGGAGTTTATAAGGAGAACTAGATGGACGGATCAATAACGATGGCGATAGGTATTGGGATAGCAGTCTCGGCTGTACTCGGTGCTATTGCTTATTTATCAGCTAAGAAAATCGGTGATAAGAAAATAGAAGAAGCCGAAGTAAGAGCAAAGAAAGTAGTTGACCAAGCTTACGATAAATCTAACCAAATAAAAAAAGAAAGCAAGTTAGAGTTAAAAGAAGAATGGCGATTGAAAAAGCAAGAGTTTGACAGCACTTACCAAACTAAAAAAGAAGAACTTAGAATAAAGGACACTGCTGTACAAACGAGAGAGAAAGGTATAGACGATAAGTTAGACATTATCCTTAAAAAGGAGAAAAATCTACATAATTTCGAGCAGGACCTAAAGAGAAAAGAACAGACTTTGGACGAGAAGTCAAAGAAAACGAATGACTTATTCGAAGAAATGACGCACAAATTAGAGGAAATCTCTGGTATGTCGCGTGAAGATGCTAGCAAGCAAATATTCGAAGAATTAGCAAACGACGTACGCAAGCGCTCTGCTCAAAAGCTAAACCAAATCAGAGAAGATTACAAAGTCAAAGCTAGAAAAGAAGCTGTTAACATTGTAGTTTCTGCAATACAACGTTCTGCTTCGGATATAGCAATAGACAATACAGTTTCTATTGTAAATCTAGAAAGTGATGATATGAAAGGTCGTATAATCGGGCGTGAGGGTAGAAATATCCGTGCATTCGAGGCGGCTACTGGTATCGATTTGATTATAGATGATACGCCGGAAGCAGTTATCATCTCTGGCTATGACCCTTTCAGACGTGAAGTGGCTAAACGCTCATTAGAAGTCTTAATGCTCGATGGACGTATCCATCCTGCTAGAATAGAGGAAGTAGTCAACAAAACTGAAAAAGAACTAGAAGAAGAAATAGTAGAGGTTGGTCAGAAAGCATTACTAGATTTAGGTCTATCGAATATGAAAGCTGGATTGGTTTACTTCGTTGGTAAGATGAAATACCGTTCTTCTTATGGTCAGAATTTGCTAAATCACTCTATTGAAGTTGCTAATATATGTGGTATAATGGCAGCACAATTAGATTTGGACGTAAACACTGCCAAGAGAGCAGCATTACTCCATGATATAGGTAAGTGTGCCCCGAAAGAAATGGAAGGACCACACGCGCTAGTAGGCATGGAATTGGCTATCAAATATAAAGAGAAGCCAATCATTGTAAATGCAATTGGTGCTCACCACGAAGATATAGAGATGGAATCACCTATTGCTGTACTAGTACAAGCGGCTGACTCCATAAGTGGGGCAAGACCGGGTGCTAGACGTGAATCACTAGAGAACTATATCAAGCGATTGGAAAAACTAGAATCTATAGCTAATCAGTGGGATGGAGTAATCAAAACTTACGCTATCCAAGCTGGTCGTGATCTAAGAGTAATAGTAGAACCGTCTATAGTTAATGACGCTACTGCGGACGAAATGGCTGATAGTATAGCTGCTCGTATCCAAGAGGATATGGAATACCCAGGGCAAATACAAGTAACTGTAATCAGAGAGAAAAGAGCAGTTGCGTTAGCTAAATAATAGAAATTAAAATCGATATTTAAAGAGTGCTTGGTTAATTCCTAGCACTCTTTTTTTGTATATAGGAAAGTGTTGAGTTTGTACTGTTTTGAACTTTAACCCGTCATTCTGATGACACCGAAGGTGGCAGAAGAATCTCTTGTAAATTAAAATAGATTCTTCACTCCGCTACGCTTCGTTCAGAATGAACTGTGCTTAAATCCAAATAATATTTATTGATTTTCTGTATTTATCTAATATAATTCTCTTGATACATTGTTTGTGATGATGCTATTGCAAATGCTTGTTTCAATAGCTTGTTTGCTATTGCTATC
>JAGXGG010000110.1 GCA_024636855.1 Ignavibacteriota bacterium
CAATTAATAAGTTGGGGAGCAAGCTAGTTCTAACTACAAAAGAAAAAGGTTTATATATACTCAATCAGAAAGATAGTTCCTTTGTAAATTACTACAGTGGAAATGGATTGAATAATAACTGTGTTTATCAAGTATTAGAAGATGGTGATAATAATCTTTGGGTATCTACCAACAGGGGAATTTCTAAAATAGATTTGTCTACCAATATAATAACCAATTTCGACAATAAAATCTTCGAACTGAATTCGGAATATAACTTAAACGCTGCATTTAAATTAAATAATAATTCCCTCTATTTCGGTGGAACTGATGGGTTTGTTAATTTTAATCCTGCTTCAATTTCTAATTTTGATTTTAACCCAAATCTAATAATTAAATCTGTTGAACTGAATTATCAAGATAGTATTTACTCCTTTTATTTCGTAACAAATGATACTATAAATGTTTCATTTACAGATGATTTAGTAGAAGTTGAAATTATGACTGATGAATATCTATTTAATAAGGGTATAAAATATGAATATAGATTGAACGAATCAAATTGGATTTCTGGTACTGGAAGTAAAATAAGGCTAACAAAATTAACTACAGGGATGAATAAGATTGATATAAGAGTTTTCAATAATAATGGGAACATTAATCAAAAAATAACATTCTATATAAATCAGCAAGAAAGTATTTTAAGAGCAAGTACTCTGTATGTTAGCATTTTAATTGTTCTAATTATATTTATATATTTATTATATAGAAGGTTTATTCGAAAAAACAGAATTAGGAATCAAAAACTATCAAATCAAAATGAAAAGCTTTCGAAAGAAGTGTTTCAAATCAAATACTACAACGATTTAATTGAAAACAACATATCAAGTGTTATTTGGAAGACTGATAAAAACTTCGATTTTGAATATTATACTGCAAACTTATACAAATACTATGGAATTAAGAAAGATACAGAATTAAAAAGTTTATCAAGTATATATATTCAAGACGATATAGCAGAACTAAAAGAAGATTTAATAAAGTTAAAGCATTTTAGAAAGAAGATAGAAAGAAAGCTATTTCACAAAAGTCCTTTTAAGACTATAAATGAATATTCTGATGTTATTATTACAATTGCAGTTGATAGTAATGGTGAATTTGATGGAGTAATAGGAGTAGTAGTTGATAATAAAGAGCATCAGAAAGCAAAATTACAAATAATAGAAAGAGAAGAGCTATTTAGTACTTTAGTAAGTACAATCCTTGAACCAGTATTGATTACAAATTGGAGCGGGGAAATATTATTCGCTAACAATGAAGCTAAAATGGTACTAGAAATTACTCAAAATGATATATCCGAAAAGAATTTATTTGATTATCTGGATGACTCATTGAGCCATGAACTCCGAAAGGATTGTTATTTAGTCAAAAATGGAGAAACATTCGAGAAGAAACAATATGAATTAATTGTAAATAATAAGCAAAAAACAATCGAAGGAAATGGTACTCAGCTTACTTACTTTGGGAAAACAGTATTCCTACTTACATTTAGAGACGTAACTCAGAAAATAAAACTAATAAAAGAATTGACTATTGCCAAGATAGAAGCAGAAAGAAGCTCAGAACTAAAAACTATGTATCTTTCTAATTTGACACATGAATTAAAAACACCTATAAATGCAATTTCAGGATTTACTGATATTATACTTTCAAAAAATGAAGATAGTACTCATAAAAGCTATCTAAAATCTATAAAATCAAGTGCTAATTTATTGCTTCAGTTGATTAATGATTTATTGTTCTATACTAAAGCTGAAACTGGAAGACTAGAATTAAGACCTGTTCCAACAAATATAAAGACATTATTTTCTGAAATAGAGAATATATTCAACTTAGAGTTAAATAGAAAAAATTTAAAGTTAACCAAGGTTATTAATACCAATGGCATTGAGCATTTATTGAATATTGATCAATTGAAATTCAAGCAAATACTGATAAATTTGATGAATAACTCTATTAAATATACTGAAAGCGGGAAGATTAATGTGAGTATTACTTTAAGCACTGTAAATAAATCTCAAGTTGATTTAGTATTAGTTATTGAAGACACAGGAAAAGGTATTCCTAAATCTAGATTAAAAGAAATATTCTCAGCTTTCAAACAAGTCAATATTTCAGATGAGAATGTTGGATTTGGATTAGGATTAGCTATAGTTAAGAGGATTTTAGATACTATGAATGGTACTATAATTGTAGAATCTGAATTAGAAAAAGGAAGTAAATTTACTGTACAAATCAAAGATATAAATTTAGTTATAAATAATGCAGTTAAGCCAGGTGATTTAAATAGTACCCAAAATAAGTTAATAGAAAAATTAATAACTAGAGATAATAAATTAAGTATCTATTCTTATGAAATACTTGATGAAATGCAACTTATGATAAATGGTAGATTCACAAGTAAATTAAAAAATATAAATTCTAACTTTTTATTGAAAGATATTAGTGAGTTCGCAGAACAACTACACAACGTTGCCTTGGAAAAGGGAATAGATTTTATAAAATACTATGCAGATGAACTAAAAATTGCAGCAAAAGCAATAGAAGTTGAAAAAATTAATTATTTACTTGAAAATTTTTATAAATTAGTTGAACTAATTAATAGATTAATGGAAAAACGGAATGGAAATTAGCAAAGGGAAGATACTAATAGTTGATGATAACCCAACTAATATACAAGTTGTTGGGAATATATTAACTGAAAGGGGTTTTGATATTGCATTTGCTCAGTCTGGAGAAAAAGCAATCGAGCAAGTTCTCCACACCGATTATGATTTGATACTATTAGATATTATGATGCCTGAAAAAGATGGATTTGAAATCTGCGAAACTTTGAAGGCGAATCCCCAAACTAAAGAAATTCCAATAGTTTACCTAACAGCCAAATCTGATATAGATTCGATCATTAGAGGACTCCGTAATGGGGGTATAGATTATATAAGCAAACCATTCATCAAAGAAGAATTGATAGTAAGAGTTGAAAACCAGATTAAAATGAAGAAAATTCAAGATGAATTAATCTTCGCTAATCGTTCGAAAGATAAATTTTTTTCTATCATAGCTCATGATCTAAAAAGTCCAATTAGTGCATTCAAGAATATAACGGATGTCCTAGTTCGAGATTATGAAGATTTTGATA
Organism: Ignavibacteriota bacterium; assembly: GCA_024636855.1. Classification (GTDB taxonomy): domain Bacteria; phylum Bacteroidota; class Ignavibacteria; order Kapaibacteriales; family UBA2268; genus PGYR01. The sequence continues at coordinate 3,179 of JAGXGG010000110.1, forward strand.
GGGAAGATATATATGATTTTGTTAAAAAGCTAAATGAATCAGCGGGTAATGTTTATAAATTGCTTGATGATTTATTAGAATGGTCCCGAAATCAAAATAATAAAATTACATTCGACCCTAGTTTGATTTTACTCTCAAAACTTTCAGAAAACATTATAGATTTGTTGGGTAATAACATAGAAAGAAAAGAATTAGAAGTTATAAATAAAATAGATGAAGATATAAAAGTATATGCTGATTTGAATATGATTAACACTGTTCTTCGAAATCTAATTTCTAATGCTATCAAATTCACTCAAATTGGTGGAAAAATTGAAGTTGGTTGTTCGGATTATGATGAAGATAGCATGATAGTATGGGTAAAAGATAACGGAGTAGGTATGCAGCAATCTGATATTGAAAAATTATTCAAGATTGAAATACATCATACGACTCACGGAACAGATGAAGAAGTTGGTACAGGACTAGGGTTAATCCTATGTCAAGACTTTATATTAAAGCATAGCGGTAAAATTTGGGTAGAAAGTATTTATGGAGAAGGTTCAACTTTCTTTTTCACAATTCCCAAAGTTGATATAAATAATATATAATCATTTTATTCAAAAGATATTTATTCATAATTTTGCAATACTTAATAATTACAAAAACAAAAGTTGGTATTATTTTTATGAAAATTGGCTTAATATACGGAACAAACACTGGTGTAACTGAAATAGTTGCAGAGAAACTAGATGAAGAATTAAGAGAAAATGGCTTAGATGTCGAGTTACACGACATTGCAAGTGTTGATTTTGAAATTGTAGATAACTATGATACTTTGATTATTGCTGTTCCTACTTGGAATGATGGAGAGCTACAAGACGATTGGGATGAAGTATTTGATCAATGGAAGAGTTACAATTTTGAAGGGAAAAAAGTTGGGTTTGTAGGGACTGGAGACCAAGAGGCTTATCATGAGAATTATCTTGACGCTATTGGAAAAATGGCAGTTCCTGTTAGAAATTCGGGTGGAGAGATATTTGGTAGAACATCTACTAAAGGTTTCCAACACACTAAGTCAGTAGGAGATGATGGTGACGGCTTTTTCTGTGGTCTTGCTATAGACGAAGATAATGAACCTGAATTAACAGACGAAAGAATAGCTAATTGGGTATCTCAAATAAAAACTGAATTAGGTCTATAATTTAAATTTACTAGATTAAAATTATAATAAAGTGGTTGTGTCGACTAATCTTCTTTTAGTCCTCGACCACTTTTGTTTATTTTACCATCAGTTCCTAATTTTTTAAGGATAGAATCCAAAATACCATTTACAAACATTTTACTCTTATCCGTACTATATTTTTTTGATATTTCAATAGCTTCGTTGATACTAACTTTAGGTGGTATTTCTTCGAAGAACACAAGTTCACAGATGGCTGATTGAACTAAATATCTATCAATTTTAGCTATACGGTCTATTTCCCAGTTTTGGGCAAATTCCTCTAAAAGTTCATTTAGGTAAGATTCTTTATTGATGATGGTATTAGCAAGAATTTTACCAAATTCGATGTCTTCTTCACGCCATACAATCGGAATATCGGATTCCATTTCAAGTATCTCTTCTGGTCTTAAAAATTTACCAGCTTCACTTAATTGTTCGTCTTCTTCATCACCAAAGTAAAAAACTCTGTAAAAAATATGATCAAACAATATATCAAGATCAGATTCGCAACTGTAATATGACATTATTATCTGTAATACTTTTTCTCTGGCTAATCTTCTGTTTCCTTTCAGACTTCTTTTATCACTCAAAGGAAATACTTTATTTAATTCATTCATAAAGAACTGTTAAACTTATTAAAATTTGGTTTTATTTCGAAACAGAACATAATACAAATCTTATAAATAATAAAGAAGAATATGATATAGAAAGAATATTTCATGAAAAATATCTATTTTTGTTAATTCAATTTGTACAAATAAGAAGTAAATGACGACCAACGAGAGAATAAATAAAATTGTAGATATATTATTAGTCTCTAATAGTGTTACTGCACTTACTGGGGCTGGAGTATCTGCAGAAAGTGGTATTGCTACATTTCGTGATCCTGATGGGATTTGGTCTAAGTTTAACCCTTTGGAGTTAGCAAGTATTGATGGTTTTATATCTAATCCAGAGAGAGTGTGGTCGTGGTATCAGTATCGAGTAAACATAGTGAATAATTCGAAACCAAACCCAGGTCATTATGCACTTGCAGAATTTCATAAATACAATTTGGATTTCAATTTGATAACCCAAAACGTAGATGGGTTACATCAGAGAGCTGGGTCAGAAAATGTAATTGAACTACATGGTTCAATAATTAGAAATAAATGTTTCAATTGTAATCAAATTCACGAGGGAGCAGTTATAAATGGTAATTTGCTCAATAATTGCAAACGTTGCAATGGTTTGATTAGACCTGACGTCATTTGGTTCGGCGAAATGTTACCCGAAAGTGAAATTAATACTGCACAGAAACTATCCTCAAATACAGATTTATTTTTCTCGATTGGAACTTCTGCAGAAGTATATCCTGCTGCTGATTTACCTTTAATTGCAAAAAGTAATGGAGCTATTTTGATTGAAATCAATCCGGTCAAAACACAACTATCAAATTTTGCAGATATAAGAATTGAATTAACCTCAGGGAAAGCAATGCCCTTGATTATAGAAGAATATAAAAAAAGAGTTGAATAATGATAATCGGAATAGGTACAGATATTATTGAAATTTACAGAATTCAAAGTACTTTAGAAAAGTACGGAGAAAGATTTAAAAATAAAATGTTTACACAAGTCGAAATTGACTATTGTGAGCAATACAATGATAAAAAATATCCACATTATGCTGCTCGTTTTGCAGCAAAAGAAGCTTTTTCTAAAGCAATTGGGACTGGCTTTGCACGTGGTTTTAAATTTAAAGAAGTATCGATTCAAAATTTGAAAACTGGAGAACCAACAGTAGTATTGGATGGAAGTTTAAAAGAACAATACGGTGAGAATATAATAAAAATCTCACTCTCACATACAGATAATAATGCAATAGCATATCTAACAATGGAATCAAACTAGATGAAAGACAATTATATATATGGTAAGAACGCTGTACTACAAGGAATAGAAGCAGACAAGGTAGAGAAAATATTTTTGGCTTTTGGAGCACAAGGTGCAACAATAAATAAAATATTCAAAGAAGCTAACAAAAACAAAATCCCTGTTACAAAATATGACCGAAAGAGATTTCGTGATTTGGAAAAATTAGTTTGTCCAGGGGACAATTTATCTCAAAGTGTGATTGCCATTACAAAGCAAGTAGAAACTTTAACAATTGTAGATTTATTAGAATTGGCTTACCAAAACTCAGATAAGCCTTTGATAGTTGCTCTAGACGAAATAACAGATCCACAAAATCTAGGTGCCATAGCTAGGTCAGCTGAGTGTGCAGGTGCGTCTGCATTGATATTGACGGAGAGGAATTCTTCGCCCATTAATTCGTTTGCTATTAAGGCATCAGCTGGTGCTTTAACTAAAATCCCAGTAGCAAGAGTTACTAATTTAGCAACTGAATTATCTAATTTGAAAGAGCATGGGTTTTGGATAGTTGGAACTGAAGTTGATACACAAACTGATTATACTAGCAACATTTATGATTCACCGATTGTACTAGTTATTGGTTCTGAAGGTAAAGGAATGAGACCAAGGGTAAAGAAGGTATGTGATCACTTAATAAAGATACCTATGGTTGGTTCTACTCAATCACTTAATGCATCAGTTTCTGCTGGAATAATTCTATTTGAAATACTAAGACAAAGAGACTTTAAAAAGATTTAGTACTGTTATCCAAAGAATAACGTTTTTCTAAATATTTTGAAAGCTTAACGAAAGGAAGTCCAATAATTAAATAGATGATTGCAACGATTATTCCTGTTCCAATATAATCGTAGTACGTTGCCGATAACTCTAGATAACGTTTAGTTAACTCTGCCATAGCTATTACAGAAACTAAAGAAGTATCTTTCAGCAAAGAAATAAAGTCATTTGTTACAGGAGGAATCACAAGTCTAATAGCTTGAGGTATAATGATATGTTTTAATGCTTGTCTGCGAGACATTCCCAGTGATACTGCAGCTTCCATTTGACCACGAGGTACTGAAAATAATCCAGCTCTGTAATTTTCTGCTTCATAAGCAGAATAATTCAATCCTAGACCTAATATAGCGGCTGAGAATGGATCCATATTTATACCAATACTTGGTAATGCATAATATATAAAAAATAACTGTATAAGCAGGGGAGTGCCACGAATCACTTCTATATATGTAGTTGCAATAAATGAAAATGGTCTAGGAGCATAAACTCGTGTTAATGCAATAAATAGTCCAAGTACAATAGCTAATATCATAGACAGAATTGATAGTACTATAGTAATAATAGCAGCTTCGCCTAATATAGGCATATATCCAATATATCTATCTACATAATCATCAAATGAAAGTTCGGTTTTTCTAGATTCAAGAAAAGCTTCATATTTAACTGGTTTTATATTTGAGATTGATTTGTCATCCAAATATAATGCAACCATGTAATTCCACATATCCCATTGTTCTAGTATTTCTCTTAATTTACCAGAAGTTATAAGTTTTGTGATAGCTGTGTTAATTCTAGTTTGCAACAGAGTATCTTGCTTTCTCATAACTATGCCATAGACAACTTCACCTATTGGCTCACCAGTTAATTTCAAGGCAGGATTCCAACCTGCATAGTATTTAGCAACAGGTTCATCTATTAGAACAGCTTCAAGTCTATTATTCTTTAAATCTTCATAAGAACTAGCTTCACTATCATAAGTTTTGACAGTTATATTTCCATGTTCTTTTAAGATTCTTTCCGCTAATGAACCTTTTAAAGTACCTACTTTCTTATCTTCTAATCCGTTCAAATCTTCAATGTCTTTAGAGTCAGTCCTAACAACAATTTGTTGGAAGGTAATATAATAGGGGATAGAGAAGGCAACTTCTTTCTTTCTATCTTCAGTTATTTCTAACCCATTAATTGCCAAATCATAATCATTTCTTTTTAGTCCGGGTATTAGCCCATCCCATTGATTTTGGAAATGTTTGTTTTCGATACCTAATTCTGCTGAAATGGCATTAATTATATCTACTTCAAAACCGATGAGTTTGGTTGGTATTCTAGGGTCTTGGAATACGTAAGGTGCTCCACTTTCAGCGTCAGCAGCCCAACGTAGTACATCCTTCTCTTGAGAAGTTAGATTTAGAGAAAACAATAGAAATAGAATTGAATAAAGTAAAAATTTCATATACTATATAGCCAGTAGTTTAAGATAATCCCTAGTTCTACTATCCTTAGGATTTGAAAACATCTCTTCAGGCGGAGCCATTTCAATTATTTCTCCTTTATCCATAAAGACTACCATATCTGAAGCATTTTTAGCAAAATTCATTGAGTGCGTAACAACTATTTGGGTCATCCCTTCCTTGTTCAAACCGGTCATAACTTTGATAACTTCATCTACTTATTCTGGATCTAATGCTGAAGTCGGTTCATCATAAAGCATTACTTTAGGATTCATAGCTAAAGCTCTAGCTATTGCAACTCTTTGCGCTTGCCCACCGGATAATTGATTAGGCATTCTATCTATAAAATCTTCCATTCCTACTTTAGTCAGAAGCTTGATTGCGTGTTGCCTAGTATTTTCGACTTCTTTGCCTTGAACTATCTTTGGAGCAATAATAATATTGTCTAATACATTATAATTTGGAAACAGATTTAAACCTTGAAAAAGCATTCCAACCTTTGTTCTTAATTTGTGTGCTTTTAGTTTGAAATCTTGATCTAGTTTATTTTCTTCGATTGAATTTATGAAAGGCATACCCACTTTATCTCGGATTTTACTAACCTTCTTCTCAAATTCTTTTCTATCTTTTGTTCTTGATAATTCTATATCATCAATCTTTATTGTGCCTTCATCTAGGATTTCTAGGCAGTTTAAACATCTTAATAATGTTGTTTTACCACATCCTGAACGACCAATGATAGAAATTAGTTGGCCTTTTTTCACATCCAAATCTATACCTCGGAGTATGTGTGATTCTCCAAAGTATTTATGTAAGTTTCTTATCTGAACTATATTATTTTCGCTATTCAATATAAATTTTTCATTTATTAGTAGTACAAGATATGAATAATAATGTATTTTTCACAATAGATGTGCAAAAAAAAAGACGTTCTTTAGAACGTCTTTTTTTTAATATCTTACAAAGATACAATTTTTATATAGGATCTACCTATATATCTTTTACCTTTGGCTGCTTTTTCTGTAGGTGGAGGGTTTTCGGGATCTGTAGCTTGATTTGGACTTATAGTAATCCTATCAACACTAACCCCAGAAGTTGCAAAAAATTCTTTTAATGATTGAGCTCTTTCTTTTGTAAGCTTTTCATTTGCAGCTTTGTCTTTATTATTATCAGGAAAGCTAACAATTTGTACTTTTACGTCTGGATTCAATTTTAGAGTTTCTTGCAAATCATCTAATAATATCTCACTACCAACTCTTAATTTTGATTTATTATATTCAAAAGGTGGTACGGAAAGCGGTAATTTTACTCCGACTTCTTTAGGCATTATTAGAAAATCCTTAGAAATCTCAGCATATTTGTCTGTATTTGGAACAACAATTGAAAACTGTTGATCCATAAATCCGTTTTTTTGTAATTTTATATCATAAGTTTCACCAGCTTTCAATCCAGTGATATAATAGTATCCATTTTCAGAAGCACGACTACGAGTAGCAGTTACTCTCTTACCATCTTTCATTACCAATAATGCAGTTGTTTCTGGTTGTTTTGTAACTTGGTTAAATACGTTCCCAGTTAATGAAACAACAGTCTTTATAAAACCTTGAGATTGTAAGTCATTGCTAATTAATAAAAAAGCAACGGTTGCAATTATTATATGTTTAAATTTCATCTTGTTTTCCTGTTACTTTTGTTTTTCTAAAAATCTTACTGTACCGTCAACACAACCTATAATAATAGTAGTAGCATCATAAACTAAATCTACTGACCATATCTCTACTCCAGCGTCATGCTCCCACAATAATTTAGAATTATCTGAATTCCAAAGTTTTACTTTCTTATCTAGACTAGCACTCACTAGAGTTGTATTGTCTTCAGCAAAAGAAATATCTTGTACTAATTCATTATGAGCTTTCCAGCTATTTAATAGCTTACCGTCTGGCATTGACCATATTTTTATTACACCATCTTGGTCAGAAGATGCCATTTTTTTAGAATCAAATGAATATAGTACAGTCAAAACAGGAGCATCGTGGCCTAATAAAGTCATAACAGGTTCTTTAGATTCCAAATCAGTTGACCATATCTTAATAGACTTATCGTCACTACATGAAGCGATATACTTACCATCATAACTATAAGCGACGTTGTTTGTAGGTTCAGAGTGATCTCTTAACGTCTTTATCTCTGTTCCTAATCTATAGTCCCACAGTTTAACAGTTTTATCAAAACTTGTAGAAGCAATAAATGTACTACTATCATCTTGACTAAAATAAACTCCTATCACTTGATCAGTGTGACCTTTGAATATCTTTAATTGTTTACCAGTCTCAACATCCCATACCCTAACAGTATGATCTCCAGAAGCAGATGCTATCCATTTATCGTTACCTGAAAAAGATAAGTTATTAACTTGTCCTAGATGACCTCTCATAGTAACTAGTTCTTTTCCTTCTGGAATACTCCAAATTTTTATAGTTTCATCTAAACTACACGTAGCTACCTTAGAGTCAGCCTCATTTACGAATACACCAAGAACTTCATCATCATGTTTACCCACTATTCTTTCTTTATACTTAAGTGAGTATAAGCTACTATATGACATAGCTAGTATTAGTAAACTTATAGTAAATTTTTTCAACATTAAATTCCCTGTGTTCGTTTTCAAATTTTTCAAAAATAACATTTTTTTCTTAAAGTTATTACGTTCGTAGTAATTCAATAGTTTCTTCTAGTCTTTTCTTTATGTTTTGTAAATCTGTCAAAGAAACTTGTTTCAATACCTCTTTATACCCTTTACTTTTCTTATAAATGTAAACTCTCTCTTCTAAATTATCATCATTAATATCTGAGTTCTTATTGATAAATGATGATGCTTGTTTCGTTGTTAACTTGTATGTATAAAGTAGTTCTTTTAGTATTAACATCTTATCGACTAATGCTTTATCAAATCTTCTATTGCCACCACGAGAACGTTTTGATTTTAAAAAAGTAACCTCACTTTCCCAATATCTAATCACATGTGGTTCTACTTTAAGTAATTCACATACTTCTGATATTGACCAGTATAATTTTTTCATATCTCAATTATAGTAAAAAGTAAAAACAAAAATTAATATACTTTCGCTTAAAATAAAAATATTTTTTTTACTTCTGTAATTTTTGTAAATTTGTAATCGTTCAAAATTAACTTTTCTAAGGAAATTATGGAAAAATATATAGTTAATCCTGTTCAAGTACGTATGAAAGAAACTGCCAAAGGATCAGTTTACCAAGCAATCGTTGCTATGGGCTTTCGTGCTAGACAGATAAATGATGATATAAAAATGGAATTAAATAGTCGTATGGCTGACGTTATTCCTACTGGTGATGATTCTGAGGTTGTTAACCATGACCAATTGAATATTAGCCGTGAATTCGACAGAATTCCCAAACCTACTTTTTTGGCTATGAAAGAAACATTTGAAGATAAACTTAAATTTGGTGACCCCAAAGAACTTCAAAGTTTATAGATTTAATTTATATTCTTAAAAAAAGCTACTTATAAATTTAAGTAGCTTTTTTTTTATTCTTTATTTAACTTAGCGTTATCGTACATATC
>JAGXGG010000004.1 GCA_024636855.1 Ignavibacteriota bacterium
AGATGTGTATAAGAGACAGGGTATGGCAATTGTTATTTGGGGCGTTCTAGTATCTTTATTACTGTCCATCTTGGGTGCAATTCACAATCTTATTCTATTCATTATACGCAAGGCAAAACGTGATTAGCTCTGCATAGAATCAGAGCCCCCGACAACTGTTAAATCATGATGTCTCATATTACTAATATGAAGGTCTAAACTATCACGTACGTCTCTTAATTCCTCCAAATCCAATTAAGTAAGACCTTACAATTGTGGAAGTCCATGCCTTTGGCATGAAAAATAAGTGTGTAATAAATTAATCTATATCTACCCTGATAGTCGTATCAGATTGCATGTAGAACTTGCAATCATCGTACGAAGGCTCTGCCATAAATATTCTAGGATTATTTGAAAATCCAAAGTTTTCTAAAGGAGCACCAAGGAAATTATAATCCATTTTCTTGTTTCCATTCTCGTCTTGCAATACTGCCATAGCCCACCAGCCGCGTTTGACATTTGGAATAGTAATTTTCATTACTTTAGAATCTGCTTTTACTGCTTTAAAGAAACTAGTATTATCATGATTAAGAAAGTCATTTTTATTATCATAGAAAGCTAGATAAACAGTACCTTTACCTGGATCTACATTTTCGACTTCTACTGTTAGAGTATGTTTGCTACTTGATGAAGTCAGAAGTAGCAATGCCATTGCTATTATCTTTATCATTTTAGTAACTCAATCTTTACGTCTATAACTCCAGCTCTTATCATATCCAATTCCTCAGCTGCTTTTCGTGATATATCAATCACTCTACCTGCTACGTAAGGCCCACGATCGTTTATTCTTACAACAACAGATTTATTATTAACTAAGTTTGTTACCTTTACCATACTTCCGAATGGTAAAGACTTATGAGCTGCTGTGTACTCTCTGTTACTAAATGTTTCACCATTTGCTGTACTTCTTCCGTCAAACTCCGTACCGTAGTATGACGCTTTACCGTACATTACAGTTACTACTTCGGCATTATTATCTTCATATTTAGTAGTGTTGGCGCTACTAAACCTAACTGCTGAAGAGCATGAAGTAAAAACTATTGCTGTTAGTATAATTAATAATATATTTTTCATTTTATCATCTTATTTAATTCTTTAGCTCTAATGAAATGAATCAAATCTTTCACATTTTCTGATTTACCGCGACTACTTATGAATATCGCATTATTGGATTCTATTACTATTAGGTTATCTACGTCTGTTACTGCTATCAGCTTATCAGTAGATTTAATCAAGCTATTACTTGTTTTCAAGGCTATTACTTCACCTTTGAGTACGTTATTATGCTTATCTTTTTCACAATGATTGAAATACTCATCCCAAGTACCTAAATCGCTCCATGCAAAATTAGATTTTACAATATAAAGCTTTTTTGTCTTCTCTAATAGTCCATTATCAATAGATACAGAATTTATTTGTTTGTACACGTAGCTACGATTTTCAATAAAATCCTCAGCCCCTATTTTAGCTTCTATTTCTTTGATTAGACCTGATAGCATTGGTAAATGTTCACTTATCTCATTTCTAATTACACTCATTTTAGCTGAAAATATTCCGGTATTCCACACAAAATCACCTGAATCGATAAATCGCCGAGCAGTATCTATATCGGGTTTTTCGGCAAATACTTTTGCCTTTCTAACACCTAATTCGTGAAGTTTTTCATCTATATCATTATCTGCATATTGTATATATCCTAATTGGCTGTTAGGGTATTCAGGTTCTATCCCGACTGAGACTAGTCCGTCTGTTTTTGCAGCAGCTTGTATAGACGATTCGATTGCACTTATGTACTCATCTTGATTACCAATTATATGATCTGATGGAAATATAGTTAAAATATCATCTTCTTCATATTTATTATTAATCATTGCCTGCGCCAAAGCTATGGCAGGAGCGGTATTGCGACCGAATGGCTCGAGTAATATATTCTCTTTTGGTAAAGATTCGATAGTTGATTGTAATAGCTTCTTATATTTCTTGAAAGTAATGACATATACATCAGCTGGGTCATAGTGCTTACAAATGAGATTATAAGTATCTAATACCATTGGTAATTCTGAAACAAAAGAACGAAATTGTTTCGGATGTACATCTGTACTTTCCGGCCATAATCTGCCTCCGGTACCCCCGGCAAGTATAACAGCTATTTTTTTCATTTAAATTACTCGTTTATTTTGTTTATAATGTTCGTAGTTGATTTTCCATCAACGAATGGAATTATTACAACTTCACCACCATTACTTTCCACTATCTCTTTTCCAACTACATCCTCTTTTTTGTAGTCTCCACCCTTCACTAATTTATCTGGAATAATTAGCGAAATAATTTCTTGTGGAGTGTCCTCTTCGAAGATAACAACGTAATCTATGCTTTTTAGTTCCGAAATCACTATTGCTCTGTCCAGCTCGGAGTTGATTGGTCGTTTTTCGCCTTTTAACCGCCTTACAGACGCATCAGAATTTAAGCCAAGGATTAGTATGTCTCCATGCTGTTTCGCCTTCTGTAGGTAAAATACGTGACCCGAATGTAAGATGTCAAAACAACCATTTGTGAAAACTATTGTTTTTCCATCACTTTTTAGTCTTTCCGAAAGTGCTTTTATATTTTTTCTTTCTACTATCATAAATATGATAAGATGTCATCTTTTGTTACTGAAACAATTCCTGGTTCCCCGCATACATATCCAGCAGCAATATTTGCTATAGTTGCTGCTTCAGTCATAGTTGCACCTCCTGATTTGCATGCTGCCAAAGTAGCAATTACTGTATCACCAGCACCAGATACATCTGACACTAATTGTGCCTTTGTATCTACATGATGGATATTACCATTCGCTTCGAAAAGCATCATTCCCTTATCACCAAGGGTTAACAATACGTTCTCGCAACACAACTTATCAAGTAATAACCCACCGGCAATTTTAACGTCTTCTTGTGTTTTAATCTCAATTTTTAGAGCTTGAGCCGCTTCTTTTTTGTTTGGCTTAAATGCAGTAACCCCCTTATAATCATAGAAGTTAGCAAATTTTGGGTCAACGTAGACAGCTATATTATTGGACTTAGCGTATTTCAATACATCTTTTATTAGCTTAGATGAAACAGCACCTTTATCATAATCACCAAATATAATGCTCTCTATATCACTGTTTTTCTGCAATGTAGAAAGTATATGTTTCTCACCAGCAGTGTTTATTACATCTCTTACTTCCCTATCTAATCTAACTATCTGTTGGTTGTTCCCTATTATACGGGTCTTCACAGTAGTTGGTCTATTGCTATCTTTATATAGTCCACTTGGATCTATACCTCTATCCTTGCAGATTTGTTCGAACATTTCTGCGCTATTATCATCACCTATTATACCTCATAATATAGACTTTATTCCCAGAGAATTAAGATTTGAAGCAACATTTGCTGCTCCTCCTAAGTGAAAAGTCTCGTGTTCTAAGTCTATAACAGGAACTGGAGCTTCGGGTGATACTCGGGTTACACTACCCCAGAAGTATCTATCTAGCATTATATCACCTATAACGGCGATTTTCTTGCCAGCGAAGTTTTTGAATATTTCTTTTACTCGTGTTTTATTTAGATTTTTCATTTACTATCTTTACTTAGTTGATGTTTTAGGTTTATTATACCTGTTTCTAAATCGGAAAATTTCATCCCAAGTGATGTTTCAGCCTTTAAATTAATCAAACCACCTTTTTCTGGACGTACAGCTTTTTGTTTTAGAGCTGAAGATGGGATTTTTGTAATGAGTTTTTTATCGAATCCGAATATTTCTGCTATTAAAATAGCTATTTGATATCGATTATAATAACCTCTACCTGCAAAATTATAGATTCCTTTTCTTTTCTTTTCTATTATTTTGAATACACCTTTGGCAATATCATCAGCCAAAGTAGGATTACACCATTGTCCATCTATTATTTTTAGTTGCTTTTCTTCTTTCAAAGCATCAATTACCCATCGAATAAAATCAGTTTTATTATAAGAACTGTTCCCATATACTACATTAGTTCTTATTATAGTGCTATTTTTACTTGCTTCTATTCTTACTGCGTTCTCACCTGCTAGTTTTGATTTACCATAATAGCTTAGTGGATTCGGTAAAACATCTTCTAGATATGGGCCTTTTTTTCCATCAAATATATAGTCTGTAGAGAAAGTGATTAGATGATACTTATATTTATTTGAGAACAATGCTAATGATTCAGGTAGAATAGCATTCATTTCCATAGCCATTTTCTTATTTACTTCGCATCCATCTACGTCAGTCATTGCTGCTGCATTTACGACAATATCGGGTCTTTCATCTTCTAATATAAAGTCTAATGTCTTTTTCTCACGAATATCGAAAGTATATACAGCATCTTGCTTCCTCTTATTTATATATTCTGAACCAGAAGAAAGCAGAACAATGTTATAATCCGTTTCACGGCACAGGAACTTGTAAGTTGCTTCTGCCACTTTACCCGATGCTCCTGTTATTATTACTTTCTTTCCGATAATACTTCCTCAATGTTTCACGTGAAACATTATGACTTCAAATATAACGTTAATATAGATACATCTGTTGCTGATATACCTGAAATACGAGATGCTTGACCTAATGACCCAGGTTTTATCTTAGATAGTTTTTCTTTTGCTTCATTTGAGAGTGAATTAATTACATAATAATCAGTGTTATCAGGTATCGTTCTATTCTCATTCTTCAAGAAATGTTCTATCTCAGTCATTTGTCTCTTTATATATCCTTCATACTTTATCTCTGTCTCTAGCTTATGAGTTAATTCACTAGAGCGACTAACTGTTCTTAAGTTTTTATATAAACTCTCAGCACTATCTAACACTCCTGACATTTTGGTTCTAGACCGTTTAGTTAATTGATAAATATCCGTTGAGAACTGTATTTCTGATTCATTGACAGATAGTAGATAATCATTTACTTCATTTGGTGTGACCTTTAACTCTTTAGATTCTTCGTAAGCAGCATCTACTATACCCTGCTTTTTGTTTATTTCTTCCATTCTTCTATAAGAAACTAGGCCAATTCTATGACCATACTTTGCTAGTCTTATTTCTGCATTATCTTGTCTTAATAATAATCTATACTCAGCAAGTGAAGTAAATATTCTATAGGGTTCGTTGGTGCTTTTGTTAACCAGATCGTCTATAAGCACTCCAATATATGCCTCAGAACGTTTAAGAACTAATGGCTCTTCCCCTTTTATCTTTAGTCCGGCGTTAACTCCCGCCATAAAACCTTGTACAGCAGCTTCTTCATATCCAGAAGTACCGTTAATCTGTCCAGCAAAGTAAAGTCCACCAACAGCTTTGGTTTCTAATGTGAAACGTAGTTGATAAGGAAAGAAGAAATCATATTCTACTGCATATCCTGGGACAGTGATATTTGCCTTCTCTAATCCTGGAATTGTTACGATTGCTCTTTTCTGTATATCTAGTGGTAAACTAGTAGAATATCCATTAACATATACAGAGTTCGTGTTCAATCCCTCGGGTTCTAATAATATCTTATGGCTTTTGCGTTCGGCAAATCTAAATATCTTATCTTCGATAGAAGGGCAATAACGTGGTCCAGCACCGGTAATATTACCAGTGAACATAGGTGATTGATCGAAACCTTCTTCTAAAATACTATGAGTAGTTTCATTAGTATCGGATTGATGGCAAACCATTACATTACGAACCGCTGAAGACCTGTGAGAAAATGGTACTGGCTCTCTATCAATATCAGCAACTGAAAGTTGAGAATAGTCGATACTTCTAGAATCTACTCTAGGAGGTGTACCTGTCTTTAATCTTCCTCTTTCGAATCCATAATGATTAAGCATATCAGATATCTTATCAGATGTATCCTCACCTATTCTTCCGCCTTTAGTTTGTACCAATCCAGTATGCATTACTGCTTTGAGGAATGTACCAGCACACAAAACAACGGCCTTACATTCTAATATACTTCCATCTTCAATTCTTAAACCAACAACTGAATCATTCTCTATTAATATCTCAGTTGCTTTAGCTTTAATAAGACTAAGGTTTCTAATATTTCTAAGAGTTTCATTTACGTAATGAGGATATAGGTCTTTATCAATCTGACAACGAGGTGACCAAACTGCTGGACCTTTTGATGTATTAAGCATCTTAAATGAGATACCAGCTTTATCAGCTAGGTAGGGCATTTCTCCACCTAAGGCATCTAGCTCTCTAACTAGGTGTCCCTTTGCTGTTCCACCTATTGAAGGATTACACGATGGTTTTCCCATATTGTCAAAGCTCATAGTGAGCAATCCAACCTTAAGCCCCATTCGTGCAGGTGCAATCGAGGCCTCTATACCTGCATGCCCTGCTCCAATTACTAATATGTCGTATTTATTATTCATTATAATTTTTTATATATGTTCCACGTGAAACATTCCTATTGTGCGTCAAATTCGATACCGAATATCTGAGGCAATTTGTATAAATGATCTTTGATTGGAGAGAAGAGTTGATTGGTTGTAAATATTATACCGCCGAACTTCCCATCATACAAATTATAAGCAATATCAACTCTAAATATACTATTCTCACCTGATGTCTTTCTACTATGAAAACGTAATCCCAAACCTACAGAATTGTAAAATTGTGCTTCAGTAATCTTTACAGATTGATCCCATACAGAACCAATATCATAAAATCCAGCAAGCTCCAAATCAAAGAGCCACAAATCTAGACCAGTAAAATATCTTATTTCTGCATTCGCTAAGAGACGATTATCTCCTGCAAATCTATTAGCATCATATCCTCTAAGGCCGAAATCATTATCTAAAATTAATTGACGTAATGCGTTCCATCTCCAAGAAGTTTGTTGTCTGAGAGAACCTGCCAATATTAGATTATCTGTAAATCTATGAAATCCTAAACCTAGAAATTCTTGATAAGTATAAGCAGCTATAGCTCCTTTGAAAGCGCTACCTGCAGTCAATTGTCCGAATAAATAATTCTCACCGTCATAATAACTGTTCTCACCTTGACCTCCTAAATATAGAAGATTATCACCACTAGATTCTATTGGGAATATCTTACCTAAGACTACCCTTCCATACCCACCGACCACTAAGTCCTCTGTACGGAAGAGGTTAACGCGCTCTACAGGTATAAATTTCTGTGATAATGAACTAAATTGTATGAGGAGTTTACCACTATTATCGAAGGCTCTACGTGACTGTGGTATTCCTCTATCTGTTTGATTATACTCAACTAAGCCGGTAAAGAAAAGTCTGTTATTCTTGTTAATAGCTCTTGAAAAATATGCTCTACCTATTCTTTCTTGGAAAGGCAGAAGTATGGCTGTATCAAGATTGTTCAGATATAGAAAGTCTGAACCAAACGAATTTTGTAACATAACGCCATAAGAAAGCAAATCTTGAGTGTTTCTATATGGGTCGATAAAATTTATAATTTGATCTGTTCTGAATCTATTCGCTTGCAAAGATGCAAATAAACTGAAATCTGATCGAAAAACACGCGGCATTTCCAGAGAGGCAAATCCCTGCCATTTGATATTATTCTCATTTCTGTAAAGACCTTCGAATTCTAACTTATTTCCTGTACCTAGTAAGTTTTGCTCGGATAGTCGTCCACCATACTCAGAGATACCACCACCTGTACCGTATAGTAACGAAGGAGTGAGTGACCATCTATCCTTCGTAATAATATATACATCGTAATAATCAAAACCAGTAGAATCTAACTCTATTCGAACTTCTGTGAATAGACCCGTTTGTCTAAGGTTTCTTTCAGTTTCTAAAATTGTCTGTTCGGTGAGGTCGTCATCTTTTTTAAATAAAAGTTCATCTTGTATCACATAGGGTTTAGTAATAGTATGCAAAGCATTCATCACATCCCTCACGTACAAAGCATTAGACTCTGTAGAGTCAAAGACATTACCATTCTCTATATAGATATTGCCGAACCTTGGTTGTGCCGAAACATTAAAACCTATTGCAACTAATACAGTCACAAAACTAAAAACAAATATTTTTATGTTGGTAGTTACCATTTAAAATTATTAGCTGCATCTTCTGCTATTTGAACTGCTTCTTCAGTAGTATTGGCAATAGCTGTTATGTGTCCCATTTTTCTACCCACTCTCGACTCCGTTTTATCATAAAGATGGAGCTTAGCTTTCTTTGTAAGCATCTTATCCGGATTACGAGGTACTCCACTACCATCTCGCTCACCTAATAAGTTAATCATACAAGCAGCACCCATTGTCATTTCAGTATTTCCTAGAGGGAGACCTGTGATAGCCCTGATTGCATTTTCGTATTGAGAAGTATAACAACCCTCAATAGTATAATGACCAGAATTATGCGGTCTCGGAGCTATTTCGTTAACTAATACTTCCCCATCAGTCGTTAGGAATAATTCTATTCCGAAAACACCAACTCCGTTAATAGCTTGAACGCATTTTACTGCAGATTGTTTAGCTTTCTCGGCTATTTTCTCATCTATATGGGCAGGAGCAATTACTTTATGACAAATATGATTACGTTGAATAGTCTCTACGCAAGGATATACAACTACTTCACCATTTTTACTACGAGCTACCATTACCGCTAACTCTTTAGTAAATCTTACGAATGATTCAGCAAGAAGCCCTGATTTATTATTCTTGGTTAAGTTATTATAAGCCTTTTCTATCTCATCTTCGCTATCAACAGTTTCATTGCCATAACCATCATATCCATATTTACGCGATTTCAGTACAAAAGGATAACCATACCTTGCACCAAACTCTTTACAATCTTCTATATTATCCATTTTACCATAATTAGGTAAATCTAATCCAGCTTCACGAAAAGTATTTTTCTGAATATATTTATCTTGGATTAGGTTCAAAGATTTAGAAGAAGGATATACTGGTTTTAGTTGCTCTATGTATTCTAGTATCTCAGGGTCGATAAATTCGTTTTCCAAAGTAATAACATCTACATTTCGGATGAACTCGTCTAGTCTTTCTCTGTCATTACCTGATCCAGAAAAATCGAGTTTAGTCATAAAAGTAGCTGGACTACCCGGTTTATCTTCTATAGTAGCAAAACGAAGACCTAATCTATAGGCATCATTTGCAAGCATTTTAGCTAGTTGCCCAGCACCTAAAACACCAATTATTAGCGAGCCATTGTCTATTCTTGATTGTAACATTTGATAACTTATTTTGTTTCTTAACTATAACTTGTTGCCAAAATTAAGATATTTTACTAACTTAGATAAATTTTATAGTTATTTATATTCATTTATTAAACTTATGGTGAATCGTCTTCAGTCAATTTAGAACTATCTCAGATGAAATACTAAATGGTAGAGTACTAGTACTCAACCAAAGCTATGAACCTCTTACCATTTGCACTCCCAAAAGAGCAATAACACTACTCTTTCTTTTCAAAGCTGAAATGATAGAGAAAGCACACAATAAATTTATTCACTCTGTCAATAAAACTTTTGAGCTTCCAAGTGTGATAAAGCTTTGCGAATATCAACGAATCCCCTACAGAGAAGTTGAATTAAGCAAAAAGAATATATTCCGTAGAGACGGTGGAAAGTGCCAATATTGCGGAACTACAAAAGGTATTCTAACAATAGACCATATATTACCTAAATCACGAGGTGGAGAATCAAGTTGGGAGAATCTAACTACTGCCTGTTTTCATTGCAACAATAAGAAAGGCAATAAAACACCCATTGAAGCCAAAATGCCTCTAGTAGCTACCCCACATAAACCTAATTATGTACTATATCTCAATCAGAAAATTGGTAAAGTAGAAAATGAGTGGGAGCCATTTCTTTTCACTTGAAAATCAAATTTCATTTGATTTTTGGTTTACAATCATCTAGTAAAACCCCAAAAAAAAAGCCCACTTCAAAAGAAGTAGGCTTATAGTAAGAATTATTTTTTTCTATTTCTGTGTTTCTTCGCGAGGAGCTTGTTTCTCATCTAGTGAGTATAGTCCTTTAACACCAGCAAATTTCGAATCGAAGAAATCTTGTCTAGGCGTTTCACTAATTGATTTGCCCAAATTTGCGATAGCAGGTCTATATTTCTGATCTATTCTGTCTTGGATAGACATCAAAGCTCTAATTACAGATTCTGGTCTCGGAGGACATCCCGATACATAAGCGTCAACTGGTAAGAATTTATCAATTCCTTGGCATACAGAATAGCTTCTGAACATACCACCAGAAGATGCACATACACCCATTGCTATTACCCACTTAGGGTCAGGCATTTGGTCATATATACGTCTCACGACCCAAGACATCTTCTTAGTAACTGTACCAGCAACTAATAAAACGTCTGCTTGTCTAGGAGTCATACGCATTACTTCCATACCAAATCGAGCTACATCAAATCTAGTAGCACCCATAGCCATCATCTCGATAGCACAGCAAGAAATACCCAATGGCATAGGCCACAAAGCGTTCTTCTGTCCCCATTTGATTAACTCTTCTACACTTGTCGTTAAGAAGCCGTTTTCTTCAGCATCTCTTGAAAAACTTAGTCCCATTTCAGACCACCTTTTTTAATCTCATAAAATAAGCCAATTAGTAAGATTACTATGAATATAGACATTGCTATAAAGCCATGCATACCAAGCTCACGTAGTTGTACCGCCCAAGGATAGATAAATACTACCTCTATGTCGAATACTAAAAAACTAACAGCTGTTAGATAAAACTTGATTGAAAATCTGTCGGATGCACTACCGTATGGTATCATCCCACTTTCGTAAGTTGTTTGCTTTTCTTTTGTAAATCGTTTTGCACCCAGCCATTCGGAAAACAGGGTAAACTGTATTCCTATCACTGCTCCTACCACTAACATTAGTATTAGAGGTAAGTATTCCATTAATATGCTTTCAGTTGGCATGTTTTTATTTACGTAATAATGTGGATAATATTATCTACGAAGTTATGCAGTTTTAGATTATTTTCAAAGTTTAATTATTAGATTAATTCTTTTTATAGATAATTAGCTAGAAATCAATAAAATAATATCTTTGTATTACTAACATAACAGAATAAATAAAAAGTTCTATTTGAGTACCTACAGGAAAAATACATTATTCGTAATTCTCATCTTCATAATCCTCTATTTGATGGAGTTTTATGGTGGTTATTTATTAGCAGGGCTCAACTTCGCTTTCCCTATGGATGATCCATATATTCATCTAGCTATGGGAAAAAATCTAGCTTTGCACGGTAATTGGGGACCCATGTCTGGGGTTTTCAACTCTTCTAGCTCTTCACTACTCTATAC
>JAGXGG010000015.1 GCA_024636855.1 Ignavibacteriota bacterium
AAACTGAAACAGGAATGTTTATGATAACACCTATGCCGTCTGTTCCACTAAAACCCGGTTCTGGTACTCGACCATTCCCAGGAATACTAATGGATATATTAGATGATGACGGAAATCCTGTAGTTAATGGGGAAGAGGGGAATCTGGTTATAAAGAATCCGTGGCCATCTATGATGAGAACTATATATGGTGATGATGAAAGATACAAATCTCAGTATTGGTCAAAATATCCCGGAAATTACTTGACTGGTGATAGTGCAAAGAGAGATGAAGACGGCTACTACTGGGTTATAGGTAGGGTAGATGATGTAATAAAAGTTAGTGGATATAGATTAGGTACAGCTGAGATAGAATCTGCTCTTGTTAGTCATCCCTCAGTTGCAGAAGCTGCCGCTATTGGGCTGCCGCACGAACTAAAAGGTAATGCCATTCATACTTATGTAATATTAGTGAATGGAGTAAACCCGACTGAAGAGCTGAAGCTAGAACTAATCCAACACGTTGGAAAAGAAGTTGGACCAATTGCAAAGCCGCAATCGGTTGAGTTCGTTGACTCGCTACCGAAAACTAGAAGTGGTAAGATAATGCGTAGAGTACTAAAAGCAAAAGCCCTTGGCGAAGACCCAGGGAATATCTCTACTTTAGATGATTAGGGATTTAAACAATTGTAGAGTCGTATTGCATACGTCTCAAAATCTGAACGAAGTGCTTGTATTGAGCGAAGCCGAAATGAAGAGTCTAATATAATCTGCAAAAAAAATGCCTAAACTGAAAAAACAATTTGGGCTTATAATTTTATAAAATTGAATACACTATTTCAATTTGATGATTTTTTCTGTTATTATTCTTCCGTCAATTTTCAATAAAAGAACAAACATACCAGAGTTCAAATCATTGCCATCTAACTTGTAATTATAAATTTCTGACTTCAATGAAACGTTATCTAAGTACAAGAATCGCTGATTACCTAAATTGTCATATAACACTAGCGAAACATTATCTGTCGTACCAACTGCCACAATAATATCCGAATTACTGGTAACTGGGTTAGGGTATATTAATAGTTATACAGAAATCAGTCCGGAGTAATCATTGATAAAAAATTTGGCGACGCATATTCAAAAATGCCCTCTTCATACAATTTATTTGATATTTCTAAAGTATTTGTACCTGAAGGTACTTTGTAAGTTGTCCCAAAATGCTGTTTTTTGAGAATCTCTAAATTATAACTTACTAATATTTCTTCCAACTTTGTATCACTAACATCTGTCTTAACTTTTGCATTTAGTTGGTTAAAAATACCTACTTCATTATTACTACCCATATTATCAATTAAATAGTAGTAATGATTTACATTTTCTATATCAGCGTTTGTAAACAAGTGACTTTTTAGTAAATCCATTTCTGTATTCTGAACTATAGAAAAATTATTTTTGAAAAGATACTCAATTTTATCTGGTTTAAAATCACCACAATATTTAACAAGAAAAGAATCAGTTTGCATTACGTTTGAATTGTCATTCAATGTGACAACTATTTTACTTTCAATTCTTTCTAGAAATATTTTCTCGCCATTGCTTGTATAATAATATTCACTTTTTTGAATCTCTTTATTATTGTTAATTGTAATTGTATCATTGCAAGAAAGAGACGAAAATAGAAGAAGAATTAAAATAATAAAAATAAAATTTGTCATATTTCTAATCTCCATAAACAATAACAGAATCAAAAACGAAAGTGTAATTACTCTCTAACTTAGGCAAAGTAATCAAATCACCAAACGATTGTGCTGTCCATTCTGTTCCTTTATATAATTCTACTATATATACGTATGTCTTTAAATTATTATTTTTATAGATTCTTCGTTTAACATTCTTATCCATCCAGTCAATATAATATAAAATTAGAGTTCTATCTCTAAATTCAATATCAAATGAATCTGCATCAAAACAATATTCAGTATATTCTCTTCCTAACTCGTTAGACTCTTTGAAGACGTCTTTAAACTCCTCTAAATCATTAACAATTCTACCAAATTCAATAATATCGCTCCAAATACAAGGAAATCTAGGTAATGTATCTAAATCTGTAACCTCAACCCAATCTGGGTCGTTTTCTAGTTCTTCTAATGTGTATTCTTTTTGTCTTGTTATTTTAGTTTCAGTTGGTGTTTCTTCATCGCACCCTATGAATGCTATCAAAGCTATTATTAATATTATGTTTTTCATTTTGATTACCCCATTAAGTTTCTTTCTTTAGTTCAATTATATATAATGTTAGAACTCTCATAATCCGGCAAAAATATAAAATTGGATTAATTATGGATACATAATACTAAATAGATAAAAAATTTCATAATTATATTATTATTTTCTTAGTAAAATTATAGATGTATCTTAATATATCACTCAACTAAGAGTAAATACTTCATCTTTTCTAGTTCTTCAAAGTGATAGGGGAAATTCCCTTTTTGAAGTATAGTGATGTTAGTGGCAGAGGATTTTGAGAGTTTTTTGTATATGGATTTGTCATCAGTATATAGTTCATATTTCATTGATGGATTATTATTCAGATAATCGAGTATCTCATCTGAGTTATCAGTTAGTAAGTAATTAAGTTCTCCTGATTTATTGAACTCAACAGTTAAATCTAACTTTTTATCGAACCCATCTTCAGATTCTACAATAAAATTTAATTCATTCTCATCAGTATTCTTGATAAGATTATCTATATCAATTTCCAATCGATTAGATTCTTCCAAACTCTCTATTTTATAAACTTGTTTTTGATTTGAAAATACTCTTATGCTAATAGTTCTATCTAACTTATTTTTTATTCCTACATAAGTAATTAGAGCTCTGTGAGGTCTTAAAACCAATTTGTTGGTGTTGGAAGTTTTTAGATTCTTAGCTTCAGCATAACTCAATTGTATTTTTCTCAGTGAACGTTCCACAGTTCCATTTAACTCAAATAATGCAATAGTGAACTCTGGCTCTATGACTTTATTCTTTTCTCCAAAAATATCATTGTCCCCAAGTACAAAACTAACTCCAACAGACAAATCAATAAAGTCAGTCTTCCAACTTGATAAATCGTCTAAGTTATCTGAAAATATATAGCTGTATGATACAGAAGGTTTTAGGAAGACGGTCTCGCTTTTGTTCATTGGGAACAGTCCATTAAATCCGATAGTCGCACCAAATTTTGAGCTACTAGAAGGGATAGAAAACCGTTGTTCATTTCTTATTCTTGTGCCTTCCTCTTTGAATACTCCAGCATCAACTGGTTTTACTATAGTCTCTTTACTATGTATTTGGTAATCCGAGATAGGGGAGGAGTAGAGCATCCCAAGTTCGACAGCAAATCTCTGGCTTAGTCTATACCCACCACCGAGCGATAAGTTAATGGATTCAAGATTATAGTCAAAATAGTGCTCAAATTCGCCATCTACGGCTTGGCCATCTATATTAATTACTTCCGGCTCATACTCTAAGAAAGTAGTGTTCTGATGTCTGTATGCCGCCTTTAAACCTATGTAGTAATCCCTATCGAAGTAGTAATTATAGTATCCACCTAATCCATAGTGAAATCCCATTTGGAAATCTTCATTGCCATAGAAATAAGTTTGATTTCCGACTGATTCAAGTTTTGTATATTCGAGGTTCGGCCCTGCTATTATATTTACCCCAGCTTCACTTCCAGTCTGGCTGATAGGGAGGAGGAGGTACAATATGTTCAAGATAGCAAGCATATTCAGTTAATCTTTATACTTGAGCATATTCTCTACATACTTTCCAATTATATCAAATTCCAGATTTACTCTAGTGCCAGGTTGGAAATCCTTGAATGTAGTATGCTCAAAAGTATGAGGGATAATAGCTATTGTGAATTTATTATCCTGTATTGTGGCAATTGTCAAGCTAACACCATTGATAGTAATTGAACCTCTATCAACTAAGTATTTGGCTGAGTTTTGTGGAATATCGAAAGTGAATAACCAATTCTTTGTTTCTTTGACTATACTATGGACAGTAGTAGTAGTATCAGTATGGCCTTGTACATAATGCCCACCGAATCTATCGCCTGCACTCATTGCACGTTCCAAATTGACTGAAGAACCTAAATCTAAATCACCGAGGTTAGTTTTACGCATAGTTTCTTCTACTGCAGTAGCTTTGAAGGAGTTATTTGTAAACGTTTCAACTGTTAGACAAACTCCATTTACACAAATTGAATCGTCTATATCAGCATCAGCTAATATGCTATTACATTCAATAACTAACTCAACAGCATCACCAGCTTTTTCAATTTTAGTTATTTTCCCAACTTCTTCTATCAACCCTGTGAACATTATAACTTCTCAATAAATTCGAAATCAATTTGTGATTTACCAATATTAATTTTTGCTATTTTCACTCTCAGTCTTGTACCAATTGTGAATTCGGTTTTAGTTCGCTTACCTAAGAATTTCAGATTTTTCTCATCAAAAATGTAATAGTCATTCCCTAAATCTTTTACGTGTAATAAACCTTCGACATTTAACTCGTCTAATATAAGGAATAATCCGAAATTAATAACACCAGTAACAGTACCGTTGTATTCATTTCCAACTTTATTACGAACCATAATTACAGCGGCTAGTTTATTACTAGCTCTTTCTGCTTCCATTGAAGTTCTTTCAGTTTGAGAAATATGTTCAGAAACAGATTTTGTAAATGGTTTTAGATAATCGATTCTAGATTTAGATGCTTTACCTTTCGAGTTCATATACTCTTTGAGTAATCTATGAACTACCAAATCAGCATACCTTCTGATTGGTGATGTGAAGTGAGTATAATCCTCAAAACCTAGTCCAAAGTGACCATAATTTTTCTGAGAATATATTGCTTTCGCCATAGACCGTATAAGTACTTGATTGATAACAGGAGCGTTTGGTGTATCCTCAAATCTATTTAATATATTGTTTATGTCTCTAGCTTTAACTTCACTAACTTTTTTGAATTTATTTCCAGTTAGGTGTCCAATGAATTGGAAAGCTTCGTTAACTATTGTTCTATCAGGGTCTTCGTGTATTCTGTATATAAATGGTAATGTATCTTTATTTCCTGCTTTTTTGCTCAATTCTTTTACGAATAATGTAACAGAACGATTAGCAAGCAACATAAACTCTTCTATCATTTGAGTAGATTTTGTAGCTCTTTTTACATTACTTTTGATAGGAATTCTATCTTCATTTAATTCAAATCTAAGTTCAGAACTTGAAAAATTGATACCACCATTCTCAAATCTTTTTAATCTAAGTTTCTGAGATATTTCAGCTAGAGTTTGCATCAATGCAGAATTCTCGTCCTTTCCACCATTAATAGAGTCTAATGCCTCTTCGTAGCTGTATCTTTTTTTACTATCAATCAGAGTTTCATGTAATTCATAGTGGATTAATTCATATTCACTATCTAAAGTCATGAAAACAGAAAATGCATTTCTGTCAATATTTGGCTTGAGTGAGCAAATATCATTGGAAAGTCTTTCAGGTAGCATGGGTACAACTCTATCCACTAAGTATGTACTGTTACCTCTTTCTCGCGCTTCTATGTCTATTTCTGAGTTTTCAGGGACATAAAAACTTACATCTGCTATATGTACACCTAGAACTATATTATTATTATTATCATATTCTAGAGAGATAGCATCATCAAAATCCTTTGCGTCTGCTGGATCTACTGTGATTATATATTTATCTCTTATGTCTTTTCTGCCCTTGCTAATTTTAGTCTCACTAGGGTCTTTTATTTTATTGGCTTCTTTTTGTACTTTGTCGGGGAATTCTTCATTTAGCTCATATTCATTAACTATTCTATCGAAAGCCGACCTTAAATCATCTATATTTTCGTTCACTACTTTTACCTTTACTTTTGGTGGCTTTTTCGGATTACTCCAATCTGTTAAGACTCCTTTGGCTTTTTTTCCTTCCAACAAACCTAAATCATCATGCCATTCTATTAAAAAATCATATCTATATTTATCAGGATTTGTTTTCAGATAGTATTCACCATCACTATGTTCTACTGTTCCTTCTATTTCACTATTTCTTCTATCTACTATATCTAAAACTACACCGTATTGCTTTCCCTTTTTCGATTCTAATAATTTTACTTTAACCTTATCACCATCTAGAGCTGTAAAACTATGTTCATTATCAACATAGATTATGCTATTATTCATATCCGTTACAACTACAACAGAATGTCCTCTTTTGTAATTATAATATCCTTCATATATTTCAGTTGGGTCTTCAATTAAACTATATTTTTCTTTATTATTCTTAGTTATGAGGTTGTTTTCATATAAATCAATTATGATTTCTTCCAAATCAGTGGAGTCTATTACATTTGATTTTGCATCTAATTCTACTAATAACTGACTAATATTGAGTGGTTTTCCAGTATCTGCTAATACTAATAATAATTGATCGGTGAGTTGTTCTTTATTCATTTTAAGAGTAAACACTTACAGTGTTTGTTTTTTCTTTTGATACTTCTAGAGCGTCGTTTACATTCTGGATTGAATTATTACATGAAGAATTCCTTTCCAATTCACATATTCCCACGCTTACTGTAATATTATAACGTTTATCTGCTAAATAAAGTGATTCACTAGCAATCTTATTTCTTATACGCTCAGCCCACAATTTAGAAGATTGAGCATTTTTACCTGATAATATAATTATAAGATTATTATCTAAAACTCCTTTCAAATCCAGTTTATCAAGTGTTGAATCAAGAGAATTATTAATAAACTTTAAAATTGTATCGTTTATTCTCTCGTCTTGGTCATCTATTGATTTGTATTTATCGAAGCTAATGGAAACAAGTGAGCTACTATAATTGAAATTAGTAATCCTAGATATCTCTTTTTCAATTTCATTTTCAATAGACTTTTCAGTTAGCAATCCACTCTCTGGATCTTTATCAAAACCAGTTTTTATCATTTCTATTAAATGATTGTTTTCTATTATATTAGAAGCTTTACTCACAAGAGATTTTATAAATTCGCGTTCATTTCTGTCTAGATTTGTACCATCTTTCCCTTCTATAGCAATTGCGCCATAAGTATCAATATCTGTTGACATTGGTATTACATAAAAGAATCCAGAACTCATATCTTCGCCAACATTAATTCTAATCAAATCACTATCAGGATTTAATAAATAGATATCTTCTTTTGTATCAATACATTCAGAAAGAATTGAATTATCATTATTAAAAACGAAATCCCTTTCAAAATCAGCATTTTCTGTTTTTGCAACAGATTTAATAATGTAATTAGTTTTTGAATCATCTAATAGAATGGAGTAAACATTTCTAGAGTTAAATAATTTATCAAAATTATTAACTAATTCGTCATATACAAGGTTATTGCTATGAGAATGTATGGTTTCTTCGATTTGATTAAAAGCTCTCAAATATTTTGAATCTTGAGCTAGATCATATTTATCAGAATAACTTCTAATGAGCCCAGATATTAGCTTAGCAAAATGACTTAGGAAGTTAACCATTACAGTATCATAAGCATCTGAATGTTTAGAATCTGCTGTTAATACACCAATTACATTTTTATCATAAATAACTGGTATTCCTATAAATGAATTTGTTCCTGAATTAGAAGAATAATAGGGGAGTAGGTCTAACTCTGCCGCAGGGTTAATGTCAGTTAGTATTTCCGGTTTCATACTCCTAGCAATCTGGCTAATAATATCATTTCCTGCTACAAATTTGGATTTTTTATTTATAACTGTCTTACTCTCAGTAGCAAATGAATTAAGAATAATCTCATTCTTATGTTCATTGTAAAAGAAATATGCTGCTGTTCTAGTATTACTAACTGACCTTATTGCCATTAGTATTCGATTAATAAAAAACTCAAATTCTTTGTCAGGTTGCTCTTTAAGTATTGGCATCTCTTCTAGTAGACCCTGAGTTGGGATATTAATTTCTCTTTTTCTAAATCTATTAGGAGTTTTGAAATTGCTTGCGTTTGTGATTTTAGTCTCAACTTCTTTATTTTGATTTTTATTAATCTCTTCCTTATTATTCTCAACGGGAATTATCTTTTCTTCTTCGGGTTTGTTTTCGGTTACATCTTTCTTGTCTTTTTTTAGTATTCTGAACCCTTCTTCATCTCCCATAGTATTCTTTACTGTTTTCTTAACTTCTATAGGTTGTTGAGAATCTTCTTTTTCAGATTTTGTTTCCTTATCTTCTATATCACCACTATAATTTTCAATTACTTGTCTAACGGCTTCTGGGCTTTTTTTGACAGTAATCTTAAAGTTTGGTGGAGGGTTTGACTTAAATTTGGTTTCAACTGAAGAAGACATACGTGTAGTTAATTTCATCAATAGAACAACTACACCAAGTATAGATATACTAACTCCAATGAGTTTGATAGCAATTTCAGATATAAATAGAGATATAATTATCCCTATTAATATCATACTGATGGGCATGATATCACTAGGGATAAATAAAGATTTGAATTCTTTGAATTTATTGTTTGACATTGATTATTCTATTTAAAACTATATAAATTGAACAATGCCAAATATATAAGATTTGTAGTACTGTATCAAATAATACTTGTAAACATAGCTATTAATATTGGAATTTACCTATTAAATCCCAAGTGTAAGTTGTTTCAACTATTTGATTAAACTTATAATTACCGACTTTACCTGTCAATATAGCTTTTAATTTAGCTCTAGAGTATTTTACATTTCCACTAGTATGCAGATCTGTATTTATCTCACCTGTTGCAACACCAGAAGTAATTATACAGTTTTTATCCAAATCTGGTAAGATTACATTCTCAATCGGGCTTTTTAATGTAAGATTGTCCATTTTAGAATAAATGTGGTATTCATTATTTGAAAAACCTTTAAAAGTATTAACTAAGTCTCCGCTCAAAGGTACATTACAAACGAAAAATTCAGATTCACTGTTCCATGATGTATCTTTTGTAACTTCAAAAGGTGGATAAACACCTTTTGGTACATCAAAGGAGAATTTTAATCTATTGTTTGATAATGCATAAAGTATCTGATTTCTTTTTGTCTCATCATGGGTTTTGGCATATTGCATTTTCTCAGATTCTAGTTGGTCACCATCAATTTTAGATACATCACCATAAGGAGAATATAACATATTGAATGTCTGACCATATTGTACATATGATGTGAAAAAATCTATATAATTAAGAGGTAAGTCCATCTCAAAATCTGTTGTTGTGTAATAAAGATTTAAATCATTTGAAGTTAACTTATATTCCATAGAGTCTGTTTTAACTTCAACTAACAAAAATCCATTATCATCAACAGGTCCAGGAACAAAAACATTATACCAATGAGTCACAGTTTTCTCATATTCATTAACTGTACTATCTTCAAATACTCGTTTCACTTTTGTAGTTTCTGTAAATCTATATATGTGATAAACTAATTGACTAAGGTTAAAAGAAACATCGTATTTTGGAACATCTTCAACTGTTTTACCACCTGTTTTTGTATCATCTTGACTATATGATATAGATCCTATTGAAATGAAAAGTAAGAATAAAGTAATAATTCGCATATTTGAACCAATAATATTAAAAGTGAAATAAATTAAAGAAAGATTTCTCTTGAATTGTTACGTATTTTAAATGAAATAAGTTTCTACGATTAAAATGGGAAGGCAAAAAAAAAGCCCTCTTTCGAAAAAGAGGGCAAAAATAATTAAAACTATTGATTGATATTAACAATATCAGATCTAGAGAAAAAGAAATTAGTTTCAATTGCAGCATTCTCATCAGAATCAGAACCATGAATTGCATTTGCTTCTATTCCAGCACCATACAATTTTCTAATTGTACCTTCTTCAGCTTCAGCTGGATTAGTAGCACCAATTAGTTTTCTAAAATCTTCTACTGCATTTTCTTTTTCTAAAGCAATAGGAACTACAGGACCACTAGTCATGTAATCTATTAATTCACCATAAAAAGGTCTTTCTTTATGAACTTCATAAAAAGCACCAGCTTGAGCTCTTGTTAATCTAATTAATCTTAAACCATTTACTTTGAATCCAGCTTGAGTAATTTTAGCTACTATTTCGCCAATTACGTTTTTAGCTACTGCATCTGGTTTAATTATTGCTATTGTTTTGTTTGACATCATTTGCCTATTCTAATTAATAATAAACTAATAAAAAAAAATTATAATCCTAAAGCTTTCTTTGCCGTTGTACCAAGTGTACCTGGAGTATCTACAACAAAAATACCAGCATCTTTCATAGCTGCAATCTTGTCTTCAGCAGAACCTTTGCCACCAGCAACTATAGCACCAGCATGACCCATTCTTCTTCCCGGAGGTGCTGTTCTTCCTGCTATAAATCCAACAACCGGTTTTTTCACAAATTCTTTGATGTAAGCAGCGGCTTCTTCTTCAGCATTTCCTCCGATTTCGCCAATCATAACGATACATTCAGTCTCAGGGTCTTCATTGAATAATTTGATTGCATCAATGAATTGAGTACCAATAATTGGATCTCCACCGATACCTATACAAGTAGATTGACCAAGACCTTCGTCAGTTAATTGCTTAACTGCTTCATAAGTAAGAGTACCACTACGTGAAACTAAGCCTACTTTACCTCTAGAATGAATAAAACCTGGCATAATACCTATTTTAGCTTCACCCGGAGTTATTACACCTGGGCAGTTAGGTCCAATTAATCTACAATCTGAATTTAATAATGCAGATTTCACAGTGATCATATCCTTAACAGGAATACCCTCAGTGATACATATAATCAATGGGATAGCAGCTTCAATAGCCTCTAATATTGCATCAGCAGCAAATGGAGGTGGTACGAAAATGACTGAAGCATTTGCCCCAGTTTTTTCTACAGCTTCTTTTGCTGTGTTAAATACAGCTACATCTTTTTCAAATTTATTTATATCATTTCCTTTGTAGCTTGTTCCACCTTTACCTGGTGTAACTCCTGCTACTACGTTAGTACCGTATTCTATCATCTGCATAGTATGGAAAGTACCTTCAGTTCCAGTTATACCTTGTACTAATAATTTTGTGTCTTTGTTTACTAAAACGCTCATATTATATTATATTGTTAATTATTATTTTACTTTTTCAATTTTCAAAGTTAAAGAAAAATATCAAGATTTCACTATTCTAAATATTCTACGTGGAGAAAAATATCAATTTAAAGCAATTCATAGTATATAGTTTTGTACTTTTATTTGTCTTTTTGAATACTCAATTGCTATTACCACAAAATTACAAATTGCGTGGGATTGATGTTAGAAATGGACTTTCACAAAATTCGATTAATACAATTTATGAAGATAAATTTGGATTAATATGGGTTGGTACTAATGATGGTTTAAATAGATTGGAAGGAAGTAAGATTGAGATTTTTTATAGTGATTCAGATAAAGAATGCTCTTTAAAAAGTGATAAAGTCGTTGATATAATGGAAGATAATAGAAACCGTTTATGGTTAGCTACGACTGGAAGTGGGGTGTCATATTATAATTATAAAACTAATTGTTTTAAATATTTAGATATTTCTTACAAAAACAATCAAAAGTTAGTTCAATCTATTGAAATAGATACATTACTTAATACTTTATGGATAGCTACTGATGGTGGTGGTATATTCAGCTATAATTACGTAACAAATAGAAAAAGAGATTTCTTTAATAAATTAAATAGTCAACTTATATCTACAGAATTTAAGGCGATAAAGAAAATAGATAATTTTATATATGCTGGAAATGCACAGGGACAAATAGTTGAGTATAACATTATTACTAATTTTTCAAGAATTTTTAAAGTTGCAAATACGAAAGTGATGGACATAGAAAAACAAGCCGGTAATTTATTTGTAACAACAGAAGGTAATGGTTATTTTTTATTTAGCCCCCAAAGTAATAAAATACATAAACAGATTATAAACCATTTAAACAACAATGATACTGCATATGCCCAAATAAAATCTTGTTATAAAATAAATGAGAACGAATTTGTAATTGCAACCTTAGAGGGTATTTCATACCTAAGAATAAATGATAAAACTATATTTATTACCAAAAGAGTAAATGATAAAAACACAAATTTGAGTTATAATTCTTTTTTGAGTGTTCTCATAGATTCAAAAGGAACGGAATGGTATGGTTCTAATGGAGTTGGGCTATTTTACAATAACGAGTACTTCAATACTTTTAAAATACTTAAAAACAGGGGTAATGAATTGACTTTTAACTCTGTTAGAAGTATCAATAGAATTGGTGATGAGCTATGGGTAGGGGGGTATGGTGGATTAAACAAGTTTAATGAAAAAAATATTAGAATTGAAAAAGTACATTATAATAAATTAAAAAAGGAAAACGGAGAATGGGAACCTTATATTAGTTCTAAGAGTATTTATAGCTCTTTACAAGACCCATTTAATTCGGATATCGTATGGATTGGAAGTGAAGATAATGGATTATATAAGTATTCTAAATCAAGAAACAAATATAAATTTATTAAATTTAGTAAGAATAATAACCTTGATAATAACATAAGTGCGGTATTTACTATCTGTACATACGATAAAAATCTTATATTAGGTACAACTAACGGGATAATTGCTTTTGAACCTAATACTGAAACTTTTAGTTTGATAGAGTCAATAAATGAAGAAATTGGTAAAGATATTCTTCATGTTAGAAATATGTTTGTTGAAGGGGACTTATTATATTGTGTATTTGATGGAGTGGGTACTTATACGTATTCTTTCAAAAATGCTAAATTAACATCTCTCTCAGATAATTTCTCTAATCTTGATGTCAGTATGTTCAAGAATGCAAACTCAATTAATAAG
>JAGXGG010000016.1 GCA_024636855.1 Ignavibacteriota bacterium
AGATGTGTATAAGAGACAGACATTGCTTCTCTTATAACATTATTATTACCAATCTGATAATCATAGATGTTTGATTTAATTGTATCTTTATCTTTTACAGAACTAGGAACATAAAAATTTTCCAAACCAAAATGTTTTAGTTTTGGGACGTAATTTGGAAAAGGAATAGTGCTAATTTCTTTACTAGAAACATCCAAAACAATTATATTATCTATGTAGAAAATATAGAATAAATCTCTTTCTCGGTTATATAGAATATATAAATTGTTCCAATCAATTTCATCATCTAACATCACTTCAAGTTTACTTTTAAGTTGGATATTTTCTTCACCATTGATAATGACATTAATTAAATATTCTGATTTATCAGTCTTACTAACAGCTATAATATTCGACTCATCTTTGACAGCTGATTTAGTTCGCATTTGAAATTCAATGTTATCAACTATTTTAGTTTTCTGTAACCAAGCATATTCTGAATGTAGAGATATTGTATTAATCAGAAAAATAACGAGAATTATTTTTAATAATGTTTTCATTTTAGCACTCACATTTTACCTACCACTTTATAAATTTATTTGTGGTATTACCGTTCTTTGTTTGGGCAACTATCATATACGTACCTGTCGCCAAAGTAGAACAATTGATTTTAAAATTATTATCTGAATTATTAACGGCCTGCTGTATTAACCTATTTCCTAATAAATCATATATAGTCAATGTCTCTATAAGTATATCAGAGTTGGCTGTTATCTGAAGAATATCATTTACTGGGTTTGGGTCTATAGTGATATTGACTGAGTTCTCCGAATCCTCGACAGATGATAATTCCATGTCATCTAACTTGTAAATCCAACCATCTATGCCTAGAGTAAATGCCTCATCATCTAAAATACCGATTACTCCAGAAATTACATCATCTGGTAAAACAAATTTTTCATCATCATTTAGAACCATTATTGTTGTACCCATATAAGATAAATCCATTGTAAACTTTGGTTTACCGAACCCAATTGAAAGGTAATAATCTTTACTTCTAAAAGAATGAAAGGAATAGTACTTATATTCTGAATGATCAATTCCGTAGAATTTCCAGTTTAATCCATTGTCATAAGTTAAAAAATAACCGTTATGAAGCATCCTTAACATCCATATATTTCCTTTTATATTTTTTACATCTGAAATTAAATGATTTTCATTTGATGTTGGAGAATAAACTAAAGGGAAATAATCTGATTCAAAATCAAATTCAGATATTAAAATGTTCTCAGAATTATAAATTTGCGGTCTATAATATATGTAAGGTTCTTGCCTGCTTTGGAGAGAAATAAATAAGTCGTTGTTCTCGTTTAAGTCATACAATTTAGATAGATCATTATTACCTTCAGTTACAAATACTTCATCTGTAATTACTTCATTATTGAAGTAGTTGTATCTTATAATTCTATCAGTAGGGTAAGTCGCATCAAAATTGTATCTATCATGAAGTATATAAAATTCATTTTTTTTCTTTAGGATTCGGTTAGAAACTTCATTTAATTCAAATTCAACCCAACTTAAAGCTCCGTCATCTGAAATCGAAAATTTCTTTTCATTATCGTTATTAACTGATATAGCTATAAAAGAGCTTGGGTCATCTGAAAAATAATAATTCTTTTCTAACCAATTCCCTGATAACTTATCTTTTAATCTATCAGTAATATCAATAGTTTTGCTATCATTAGTTCTCAAAAAACCATACGATTTTTGTAAGGTATCTTTTTTTATAAAGAACCATTCAGTATCGCTTTTAAATGAAATATATTGAAGTGTTTCATTTGAAGAAGTATCAATTAGGAAAGCATGCTTTTTCCATACAGGCACGGAGGATGCAATACCACAAACAAAGAAGAATGTAACGATTGATATCAATATCTTTTTCATATTAACACTCACATTTTACCTACCACTTTATAAATTTATTTGAGATATTACCGTTCTTTGTTTGGGCAACTATCACATAAGTACCAGCCGTCAAAGTAGAACAATTAATATTAAAATTATTATCTGAACTATTAACAGCCTGCTGTATTAACCTATTTCCTAATAAATCATAGATAGTCAATGATTCTATTAGTATATCAGTATTGGTTCTCAGATGAAGAATTTCATTAACTGGGTTTGGGTCTATTCTGATATTGACTAAGTTCTCCGAATCTTCGACAGATGTTAATTCCATGTCATCTAAAATATAAATCCAACCATCTTCGCCATAAGAAAAAATTTCATCGCCTTCATAAGGATTAATAAAACCTGCACCCTCATCAACTAATTTACCGTTATCATCTAATGTCTTTATTGCTTCACCAACAAAATCTGATAAATCATAAGTATAACGTGCAGTAAACCCCTTTATAGTTGTTAGATAATATGGCTTATCTTTGACAACTTCAAATTCATATTCGCCATTGTAACCATCATAACCATTATGCTTCTTATCAATTTCTACAAACACCCAATCTTTTCCATTATTATAGGTTAAAAAATAACCATTATTTCTCATTGCCATAGTCCAAATACTGTCCTTTACATTACGAACATAAGAAACGGAGCCATTGTCATTTTTTTTGTGGATTATATTCATAAGGAAAATAGTCTGCGTTGAAATCAAGTTCAGAAATCAACTCACCATCACTATCATATATCCTAGGATAATAATATGTATAAATCATACTCACAATATTTGGAGCAATAAAAAGTTCATCATCATCATTTACATCAAATTTATTGTCGATTAATTGATTTAACTCATCTTTAGGAAGATAAAATAAAGATTTTTCAATTTTATTATTGCTCAAAGTATATTTAAATATTTTTTGAGTTGAATCAAAAGTAGGTGGATGGTAAGCATAAATACTATTTTTTTTGAATAATATTTTACTAATATGTACTCTTTGTTGGATTGTTGAATCAACAAACCAAGTTTTACCAATATCATCTGATATCCAGATAGAATTTCCACTCGATTCTGCCTTTAAAACAACTAACTGTTTTGATTTAGTTATTTGAATTCGAATTCGGTCAAATGACAACCCAAAATTAGTCTCAAAACTCTTAGTCAAATCTGTATAAGTATTACCAGAATCATTGGTATAATAAATATGTGATTTTTGAGTGGAATCTCTATATTTATAAAGCCATTCAGTTTTGGAATAAATTAACAGTTCCTCTAGCATATCTCTTTCTGAACTTTTTATATCCAAATCTGCGTGCTTTTTCCACACGGGGACGGAAGAAGCAATACCAAAAACAAAGAAGAATGTAACCATTAATATCAATATCTTTTTCATATAAAAACTCGCATTTTACCTACCGCTTTATAAACTTGTTTGAGATATTACCGTTCTTTGTTTGGGCAACTATCATATACGTACCTGTCGCCAAAGTAGAACAATTGATTTTAAAATTATTATCTGAATTATTAACTGCCTGCTGTATTAATTTATTCCCTAATAAATCATAGACCGTCAATGATTCTATTAGTATATCAGAATTGGTTCTCAGATGAAGAATATCATTTACTGGGTTTGGGTCTATTCTTATATTGACTAAGTTCTCCGAATCCTCGACAGATGATAATTCCATGTCATCTAAAATATAAATCCAACCATCTTCGCCATACGAATATACATTACTATCAATTATGGGAAT
The DNA here is from genome assembly GCA_024636855.1 of Ignavibacteriota bacterium. Classification (GTDB taxonomy): domain Bacteria; phylum Bacteroidota; class Ignavibacteria; order Kapaibacteriales; family UBA2268; genus PGYR01. The sequence continues at coordinate 3,691 of JAGXGG010000016.1, forward strand.
AAAACCAGTAATGAGATTTTCTGGTGAAATTAAATTCCCAAAATCATCAACAACTAGTATGATTTCACCAAAATTAGATAAATCATAAGTATAACTGGGGTTTGAAGACCTCCTTGAGATAAAATAATCTTTTCCTTCAATGCCATGGAATGAATAACCATAATTATCTTTCCCTACCCCAACGAATTGCCAGTTTATCCCATTATCAAGTGTAAAGAAATAACCATTATGCCTCATTTTCAATAACCACACATTCTCTTTAATATTATCTACATCCACAACATGATGATCTTCACCCCTTGTAGGTTCATACTCAAACGGGTAATAATCGGCTTCATAATCAAACTCAGAGAGTATTTCTATTTTGTTATTATATACTCTTGACGTGTAGTAAGCCCAAGGTTCCATTGATTTATAAGATGAAATTAGTACATTCTCATTTTCACTTAAATCAAATAAATTTTCAAGTATTTGAAAGTGATAATCATCAGACAAATAGAATAATTCATTCTTAATCTTTTTATCCTCAACGATAAATTTATATATTCTATCATTCACTTCACTTTCAAATGTACTACGTCCCCTATAATTTATAAATGTTGAAATTCCATTACTTATTATCTTTTCATTTGACACAGACTCGATCAAAGTATCTTGAACCCAGTTTTCTCCATAATTATCAGAAATGCTAATTGTGGAGGGAAGTTTACTATAAGAGTTTATAGCAACGATTTGATCTAATTTATTGATAAATATTGATTGAAATGAAAGTAATTCTCCAAATTTAGACTGAAATCTATCCGTAATATCTTTATAGGTATTTCCGGAGTCGTTGGTGAACATTACGAATCTTTTTATAGTAGTATCAACATCTATAATTGAATCTCTATAAAAGTATATCCATTTATTTTCATTGAAGACAAATAGCCTAATTAAGTTCTGTTTTGATTCAGTATCGATTAATTTTGCGTGCTTCTTCCACACTGGGACGGAGGAAGCAAAACTGCTTGCAAGAAATATCAAAACTATTATTAAAAATATCTTTTTCATATTAGCACTCACATTATTTCGTTATTAGTTCTATCCAATCACTTGTATGATTCTGTTGAATCTCTGAATAACAGATTAACATTCAATAAGTTACAAAAAGTAATGTCATTGTCTTTCAATATAATAAAAAAAAGAATACTACACTCATTACTCAAAATAAAGAGATTAACTTTATGTAGAGTATTCATTTCTCTCCCACAATCCACCACATTTAATCATTTTCTAATGAATTTCCATACAGCCTTAATCTAGACAGAATATTGATTTATTTCTCTTTTTATTATAATTCAATATCTCCCACTTTCATACACATATTTTTTATTTTCACTATCTCACTAATACCAGCACCTACAAAACTATTTCATAAATATTGGAAAAAATATTTTTGTAAATCAAATTATATTTGGTTAATTGCATGTACCAAAGTGGGTAAAAGTGGTAGAAAGTGTGTCATTTTTCCTATGAGAGTATAATACAGGTGTAAAAGATGTCATTTTTTCAAGGTCAGGAGACGTATTCTATTGACTCGAAAGGTCGAGTGAATATACCTGCGAAAATGCGAAAAATGCTGTCTAGTGAATCTAATGAGACGTTTGTAGTTACTCGAGGTACTGATAATTGTGTAGTCGCTTACCCTATGGATGAGTGGAAGAAATATCAAACACAATTGCAATCTTTGAATCAATATGATGAAAAGAACAGATACTTTCTGAGAGTTCTACTAATGTGGAGCGATGAAGTAAGTTTGGATTCGCAAAATAGAATCAGCTTACCTAAGCGATTAATAGAATTCGCTGGGATTGACAAAAAAGTATTGATAATGGGGATGGTGGACAAAATAGAATTTTGGAATCCGGACACATTTGAAGAAAGCATCAATAACTTCGGCGAAAGCTACGAAGATGTTGCAAAATTTGTAATGACTAAAAAAGAAGATTAAAAGGTTATGGCTAAAGAACGTGAATACGATTACCATGACCCGGTACTACTAAAGGAATGTTTACACTTCCTGATAGTAGACCTTAAAGGTTTGTACATTGACGGTACATTAGGCGGAGGCGGGCATACTGCGGCAATATTAGAGAAATTGGAGCCAGAAGGCAAACTAATTTCATTTGATAAAGACCCAGATGCAATAGCTCACTGCCAAGAAAGATTTTCTACATATATAGAAAATGGCATGTTACAACTTAGAAACGCAAGTTTCGATGAGGCATGCAGCATAAAGGAGAACGATGGAAAAGTCTCGGGTCTTTTGCTAGACTTAGGAGTTTCTTCGCATCAGTTAGACGGTAGCAGTCGGGGGATAAGCTACCGATTCGATTCCGATCTCGATATGAGATTTGGGACTGAAGGAGAAACAGCAAAAGAATTCTTGCACACTGCAAGTGAAGAAGAGCTAGTCCAAGTTTTTGAAGAATATGGTGAAGAGCCATATTCAAAAAAGATAGCGCGACGAATCGTAGAGAATCGTCGTGCTTCTTCTCTTAGTACTACTACCGACCTAAAAGCGCTTATAGCTGAGATAGTACCTGAGAGATTCCTATTCAAATCATTATCTAGAGTTTTCCAAGCGATTCGAATACACGTAAACGCTGAATTAGATGTGCTGAAAAACACATTGACGGAAATAATTCCTAAATTAGATAGCGGTGGAAGAATAGTAGTTATGTCATATCACTCTCTTGAAGATAGAATAGTGAAAGACATATTCAAGAAATACTCTGCGAAGAGAAGACCATCTGTTACTAGGGATGAGAAATACTATGGCAATTATGTAGCTATAGACCCTATCCTGAAGACCATAACTAAAACTCCATTTGTACCCGGTAAGAAAGAGATAGAGCTCAACAAGAGAGCGAGAAGCGCAAAGCTAAGAGTAGCAGAAAAAGTCTAACCTATTAGATATTACCAACTACCTCCAAACTTTAATTTACCTTCCCAGTGAATTTGATTTTCATCAGTTTTCACAGTTTCTGGTGAGTTCACATAAGTAAAGTTAAGCAAGATATTCAGCCAATCTTCTTCAGAAAGATTTAAAAAATCATCGAGTGGTATTTCTATTTCCAACCGAGAACCACTAATATCATTCACATTACCACCGAATGACCAACGAGCTCCACCTACAATATCACCACCTATTTTCACACGAGCATCTTCGAAATTTTCATCGAAATCAATTTGAGCACTAAGCCCTAGTTTACCCAATTCTTGTGCGATTTGACGTGTGATTATATCTGAAGCTATTGTGCTTTGTATGTTTATATCTTGACTATCATTTGAATAGGTTTTATCTGTAAGACCACCAGTTAGTAGAAGCGAAATAATATCTGTAAGTTTCTTTTCTTCATCTCCAATACCACTCTCTCCACCAATTTCGTATTCGAAACGTAAGTTTGGATTCTCTTTTGTACCTGTTACATATATATCTACTTTATATTTTTTGTAATCTTTCGTTGTACCTTCGTATTCGGCAATCAAGTCTAGTGTTGGATTTGATATATTACCAGTTGGGAAATTTATATCCCCAGAAATATTGAATGTTTTAAAGAAAGATAGTTTGCTACCTTCTTTTAGAACAATACGTCCATAAAGTTTCGCTTCATTGCTATTCCTATTTTTAACATATCGAATATTACGAAGATTTTGAGGAGTACCAACTATTACACTTGTACTTAAGAATTGGTTTATCTGCATATCGATTAATGTACGGCCTTTGAATTCGACGTCCAAATCCATATTAAGCAAATCAAATAAGCTTTCAGATACATCTTGTGCTTTCTTTGTTTTAGTAACTTTTACACTATCTTCACGACCATAAGTAGCAGTTATTAGGTTTCCAGTTCTTTTATATATGAACTTCGAGCGAACAAGTTGTATTTCTTCTTCATCAGGCATTTTCAAATCAGCAGATTCGATTGCAACAAAGCCATCTAGATTAGGCTTTTCAAAACTACCGTAAAATCGTAGTGAATCATTCCCAGTAGAAATAATCAGTCTACCAAATAAATCGCTTTTAGCTTTTTGTGTCTCATCATGCATAACTAAGAATCTATTACTTTTGAATCCAATATCTAGATTAGCTATATTCATATATTCTAATGTAACATTGCCAGATACATCTGCTACACCATTACTGAGATCATCAGGTAGATTGTATAACTTCACATCTTCTAGGAAGACCTTATTATCTTTAAGTATTAATCCACCTCTAGCTTTGTAACCAACGTTAGTAGCATCGACTAAGAAAGATGTATTATCAAATCTGACTATACCATTAAAATTCAATTCATCAGGTAAATACCCACCGACTAATAATTTTCCTTTTCCTATTCCTTTCAGATAACTAATAGATGGAACAAATGGACTAATAATAGAAAGCGGGAGTGAGTCTATTACAAACTCCATATCTGCTTCTTTAGTTTTAGAGAACCTATTCTCAACATCCATTAATGACAAATCAATTGGAAATGAGTTAATCTCCCCTTTTACTAAATCAGGCATATCTGCATCATTCGAAAAGTGATTGATGATTAGATTACCTGTTATTTGCTTATTTTCATATTCTAATTCTGCATCTATGTCACCTACCATCTGTTCATTAACACTTACATCATTTGAGCGAGCAAAGAACTTCATTTTTGGACTTTCCACATCACCATTAAGTACTATATTTAGAGAATCAACCTTTCCTTTCAATTGATCAAAGGCTTTTCTATTACTTCTAGGCACAAATGATTTGATTGCCTGTATATCAAGATTATTCAAGGTTAGATTAAAATCATTGAATCTATTATTATCAGCATTATACTCCCCACCTAGATTGATTCTTTCTTTAGTGACAGGATTAGTTAGTTCCATCGAGTTAATAGTAAATCCACCATCTACGAATTTGGCATCTATAGGTTCGCTTAGTGATAGATTATATTCATTTTGATAAGACAACTCAAGCTTAGAGAATCCGAGCTGAATACCACCTGGAACTATAGTTGTATTCCCATCGAATGCTATATCAATCTGATTATTAAAATCTGTTTGCCCAGTGAATTTGAATTCTTTACCATTGTATTCTAGCTGAATAGCAGGGAAATTTAATGTATTCTCATTGATTGATATTTTCTCATCTGCTTTAGTTTTTAGTTTGAAATCTGAAAACACTGCAGCAGAATCTTCTAATTTCATATATAGACCACCTTCTGCCGTTAGCCCTCTAGAAACTATCGTTTGTTCTCCAGAGTTATAATATAAATCTTTGATATTTAGACTATTGATATATAATGAACTCTCATCGTCTTTAGCGAATATATGAAAATTCAATTCCGTATTCATTCTAAGGTTTGTGCTATCAATAAACGCTGATAAGAATGAGAAATCAGATACATTTATTTTCAAATTAGCATCAATTGGGTCGAATGAACCAATTTTTTCTACTTCCATAAGTTCTAGTTTATTCACTAATTCTTGGTCACTTGGTATCAATTTATTCACTTCATTTGCAATGAAATTATACATTGAATACCCCTGATTTTGTAATGAAGTAAGGGTATTTTCAAAGTTATAGTTTCCTTGTATTACTATACTTCCAAAATCAGAATCAAATTCTATTTTTCTATCTTCATTACTAAATTTATCTACATTCAATGAAAAACCAAAAGGGAAAAAGGCTCTATCTTCAAAGACAATATCTCTTATATCTGTATCAAATTCACCAGTTATATTGTTCAGTTCTATGCCTTTACCATTTAATTTGGAGCTACCCGAAAGATACGTTGGCATTTTTTCAATCTCAAGTAATTGCTTTAGATTAATAGCGTTGAAGTCTACATCTATATTATATATGGCATTTTTCTTATCACTGATATCAAGGAAACCTTGCCCTTGGATATAACTTTTCTCTAATTGACCTACCATAGTAGAAGAGCCAAATTCAGCGTATAGAGTATCTAAACGAACTAGATTAAAATTCTCCGATTCCATTTTGATTTTTAGTCTTGTCATCTTATATTTGTCTATGGAGTTAGCACCCCCGTCGAATCTGAGGTTGATAATCGGGTTATTACCTGTTATTCCTAATAGCTCAGTATGTAGCTCACCGTTTATATTAGTAGCTAATGTATTTGGGTATAGTTTACTAGCGTTCATAGCTCTAACAGAACCATCATATTTTATGTCGAGTTGATTTCTGTTCTGAACAACTAAATCACCTTTCATACTACCTACACCAGAATTTACGTCCAATCCGAAAAGTAAATTCTTAGGTGTACCTGTCATTCGCATTAGATTAAAATTAGCAAAAATGAAATCAGGAATATTATTGTTTTTGGTATTCAAGAATCTCGCTACATCATTATATGCCAAGTGAGAATTATTTGCAGTTAGATTAAAATAGATTTTATCTGGATCAGTTACATTCTTTATATTGCCTTTTATTTTTAAACTTGAGTTAGCTAACTTTAATCTGAACTCTTGTATATTAATATCATCCATTTTACCATCTGCTTTCAAAGTCATATCATGAGTACCTCTGAAATCCACTGGAGCATTAAGCAGTGACATTAGATCCGGAATATTTAGGTTTTTCGCATCAGCGTCTAGCTTTATTTGAGCCTTTTCGAAATCTCCGCCTTTTATTCCACCAAATATATCTATACCAGTGATTTTTGCATCGAGATTCAGCTGAGTCTTATCTGCCTTGTAAACCAAATCAGTAATACTAACAAAATTACTATCAATTGCGAATTCCAAATGAGTAGGTGTCAATTTCCTTTTCATTACAGATTCGTAAAAAGACAGATTGTCTAAGTTTGCTTTAAGTTGTTTTTTATTAGGATTAATATACAATGAGCCACTGAAATTCAAATTCTTTAAATGTAAATTGCTGGTATTAAAACCAGATGAATCCTTTTTCTCAGCATAAGGGTCATACATCCGAAAATCAGCATCTATTAGTTTTAATTTGCTGAATAGTATTTTAGTATCGGGTGGTGCAGTAGTATCTGTATTAATTTTAGGAATCTGAGAAACGTTCCATATCCCTTCTTCATTGCGAAGCATATTGATTCTAGGCTTGTGCAATATCAAATCATTTATAAAGATTTTTCCATTGATGATTGCTTCTAGGTTAACCAAAGCATTCGCTTCTGGTATAAAAGCAATTGTATCTTTTTCATCCAAGACCAGAGATACACCAAATAGATCTGCCGATTTCAGACTAGTCAAAGTGAAATCATCTACATTAACTTTCGCATTTAGACTTTTGTTAATTTCATCTTCTGCAAAATCAAGTATAACTGATCGTACAGATTTGAATTGGAGGGAGACGAAAACACCTGTTATTGTAAAGACTATAAACAGAAGTAAAAATAAAACAAGACGTACAACCCACTTTCTTATACGAGACGGTTTTTTTTGGGCTTCTGCTTTTATTTCTTCTATGTCTTTCTTCTTCTTCAAATAATTCTTTTGTAAATTGTAATAATTATATTAATACGTAAACGTATGTTTAAGCAAATTTGTTTATAATACTTAACTAATAGAATGTTGCAAAGATTATAATAGCAAATGGAGTACCGAAATAGTAGGAAACATGAAAAAAATCAATAATTCTATAGTAATAATAGACGATGACAAGTGGATAATCAAATTAGCACGAAATATGCTAGAGAAATTTGGGTTTACAGTACTCGAAGCTACCACTCCACATGAAGGTCTAGAACTAATAATTAAAGAAGAACCACTACTTGTTTTACTTGATCTTAGTTTACCTAATATAGATGGCGCTTCAATGCTTTATCTAATAAAGAATATGTCTATGACTAAAGACACAAAAGTAGTTATACTTTCTGCACTTATAACCAAAGAAAAGATTAAATCTACTTACCAATTAGGTGCTGCTGCATTCATAGCCAAACCATTCGAAGAAAAACTGTTAATTCAGAAAATCAACGAATGCTTGGACAAAGATTCTATTAAAAAACTAAAAAAAGAAACGCCTGTAAAAGACGAATTCTTTATTAAAATTTAAATACTCTTATCATATTCTGATAGTTGGGCTTATCTTTAGAAAGACCAGCTACATATACGACATAGTCCCCTTCTTTTATAAACTCAAATTCCTCTAGTAACTCCTCTCTGAAAGTTACAATTACGTCTTCAGCTTTTATAGGTGTATCCACAAACTTCGGGATAACTCCCCAGATAAATGACAATCTGCGCGCTACTGATTCTATATCTGTGAATGCAATAATAGGTACTCTAGGACGATAATTCGCTACATTCTTTGCAGTATATGCCGAACTTGTTAGCGATACTATAGCCGCAGCATTTATTTGATCTGCAATCATAGTAGCTGCATGACCAAGTGCATCTGATATATCTCCATCATTAAAGCTAGATTTGTATTTTTCGCTACCGAAAGGGTATTTCTCTTCTATATTTTTAATAATTCTAGACATATACCCAACAGCTTCGTAAGGGTATTTCCCAACGCTAGACTCTGCACTTAACATCAAACAGTCTGAGCCATCCATAACAGCATTTGCTACATCACTGGCTTCAGCTCTAGTTGGGCGTGGGTTTTCTATCATTGATTCTAGCATCTGAGTTGCAGTTATTACGGGTTTACCATAGTAATTACAACGGTTTATAATCTCTTTTTGAATTAGCGGTACTCTCTCGGCAGCCATTTCTAGACCTAAATCTCCCCTCGCTACCATTATGCCTGTAGCCTCTTGGATAATCTCATCTATATTTTCGTAAGCTTCTACTCTTTCTATTTTAGCTATTATTGGTACTTCTCTTTTGAAGATTTTCATAGCTGTTTTTAGTTCCACTATATCAATTTTAGAGCGAACAAAAGATAATGCAACTGCATCTACACCATTGTCCAATCCAAATTTCAAATCTTCTAAATCTTTTTCGCTTAGAGAAGGCGCATTACTACTAGCTCCAGGAACTACTATCCCTTTCTTACTTTTTAGAATACCACCTTTTATAACCTGAGTTTTTATCTCTGGTCCTTTAACGTCTATTACTTTCAAGCTGATGTACCCATCATCAAGCAATATAGTATGACCAGGTCTTACTTCATTTTTTAGTTCAGTGTATTCCGTACTAACTATTTTCTCGTTACCTTCTTTTAGTTGTTTTGTAGTAATAGTAAACTCTTGTTTATCTATTAGTTCTACTCCACCACCTTTCATGTTACCAATTCTAATCTTTGGTCCTTGCAAATCCATAAGAATAGGAATATTCCTACCCGCTATGTTCGATGCAGCACGAATATGCTTTATAGTTTTCTTATGCACTTCGTGAGAACCGTGTGAGAAATTCAATCTCGCGGCATCCATTCCAGCATATATTAGTCGTGTTAGATTCTCCGTACCAGTAGCCGCTGGACCGATAGTACAAAGTATTTTGGTTTTTCGAGGGAACAAATCGTTAGTCATAATCTTTAACTTTTATTTAATTGTTATATACAAATTTATGTTATTTCAGTATATTATACGTTAATAAGCTGTTAGTATTCTCTTAAGTTAGTATAATTTAATCAAATATCGAACCAAAAATATGATAAAACCAACAATTTCTAAAGAAACAATACTAAAAACAGGTATTATTTTCGCTTTACTCACTGTAGCTATAGGTGCTTTTGGTGCTCATGGATTATCTGAGATACTCAATAATAACAGTAAACTAGAGACATTTAAGACGGGTGTTTTATATCAGCTATTTCATTCAGTTGCAATTATAATCTGTGGTATATTATATGACAGCTATGAATCGAAGAAAATTAGAATATCATTTTTACTTTTTACTGTTGGTATTCTTTTATTCTCTGGATCATTATATATATTGTCAATAACAAATATAGGTATATTCGGTGCTATAACTCCAATAGGCGGAATCTTGTTTATAGTAGGATGGTTTTATTTATTCCAGTCTATTAAGACTAAAAAATAAATTATTTAATCTGTCTAAAATCCATAACATACCAAAGAGAGTCAAGGTGCCTCATAGAGAAAGCAAATTCTTTAACATAGTCAAACTCTAGTTTCACATTGTGCAACTCTATTGTTATAGTGTCGGCTATTACTCTAGTCACTTTTCGTTCCTTTAGTATTCTAGTCAATCTAGCTAGGTTATAGTACTGCTCTTGTTGTCGATTAGCGCTATACCTACCCATATTATCAGATAGCAATTGGGCGGCTCCTGCTACATTCTCTAATTGGAGTTCAGTAGTGAAAAGCATAGCTCCACCGATAGCTGATTCTTGTGTTATATCTATTACTTTTTTTGGGGGTCTATTATTACCGATAACGAATAGCTCGCAAGAAGTCAAGAAGAGTAATATTAGTGTTGTGCTTATTATTCGCATTATTTTTTTAGGAATTCAATTGTTGTGTTTATAGCTTCATCTAATATTTCATTAGTACCTGTAAACGGATGACGGCAATTAAAAGTATGATTTGCCTTCTTTATTATACAAAGTTCCGAATACTTCGCTGCATTATTTAGTTTTTCGGCTTCCTTGGTACTAACAGTGAAGTCTTTATCGCCGTGAACTATAAGAGTAGGAATATCTAATTTGGAAATACATAATTCCAAATCATACTTTTCATTATTTCTAAGTTTATCTTCTAGATACTCTACATCTAGATAAAGCATCTGGCCAGTTATTCTATTCTCGAATTCCATAACACCTTTCGCACGCCAGTCATCTTTTTGCCTTTGTGAATTTCTATCGATATCACCTATTGAACCCCAGGTAACCACTTTTGTAACATCGTTTCTTTGCGATGCTGTGATAATAGAGACTGCTCCTCCCAGTGAATGACCCAGTAAATATACATCACCATTCCACCCTTCAATTGAGTTATTCTCTAATAGTGTTTTCAGATTATCAATTACTGTGTTTAGGTCTTTTATTTCTTGTGTTACTGTAACCGTTCGGAATAAATCTACATCAAATATACCTTTTTCTGCATTTACTACTCCATTCTGAGAGAAGTCAATATTAATAACAATAATGCCGGATAAGGCATATTGTTCAGCCATATATGGGAAGAAGCCCCATTCGCGATATGCCTTAAATCCATGTGTTGTAATCAAAACGGCTTTGTCTATAGCATCGGTGTTATATATATCACCATTTACTACTAATCCGTTCCCAACATTTAATACAAAAGTATTTTTATTCATTATTCTTGAGAAAGATTTCTGATAGTTTGCTCTAGCAAGTTGATATACTCGTTTAGGTCTGCGAAATCGCTTTCTGTCCATTCACGTTTGGCAGGAGGATAACTTCGGAGCTTATTCCAAACACGAACATACTTTTTATTCTTGCTGCTTATAGGATTTGTATCTCTTGATTCTAATTCTTTAGCTTCTGCATTCAACGTTTTAAAAGATTCTACCCCTCTAAATTTCTCAACAATCAGTGGGTCATTAGAGTTGATAATTAGATGTTTTTTATGAACTTTTTCAGTATTATCTAGATAGAAAATTGCAGACGAATTAGCTACTTTCTCATCTAGCTCATTAACCATTTTCTTTGCTCCTTCTAGGTTTGGTTCATCACCACTTAGAGCTGCAAAGACAATATTAACAGGAGCTGGATTTTCTTTAAACCTTCTTGCTAGTTCTATTGCAGTTGCAATTCCAGAGATATTATTTCCTGATTCATAATAGAATTTATTTTGTTTCTTTATATAGTCTTCAATTTTTTTATCAGAAAGGGCTTCATCATAAGAAAAAGCTATAATTATGTTACGGTTATTATCCTCTCCCTCATGCATACCATATACATTTGAGTATTTCACAGCTTTAGCTTCTAACTGCAAATTTATATTTGTTTTTACATTTGGAATTATAAAACTCTTTGGAGATTTTGTTTCTCTAATCGCTTTCTCTTGGTCTATTAGTGCTTGTTTCTTGGGGAAATACCTTTCTAAGGAGGCTCTATTCGCTTGCAAAGCAACGATACCAGAGTTAAATTTATCTACTATAACAGGTTCGAAAACATTCGCCGAATCGCCCATTGCTTTTATGAATAATGCACCTACAGCTCCATTCTTCTGAGCATTTTTCACTTTATATTCATAGCTACTGAATTCTTTGTATTTTTCTGATTTCTCCCCTTCTGGAGAGTCAGTTAGAATAATAACTACTTTATTTTTTACATCCATTTCAGAATAATCATCATAACCTGGGGCAGTTATTCCGTAACCTACGAATGCAATTTCTGTTTCAGATATATTTCCATCCGATGTAAATCCAAGTGGAAGCCAATCTTTTTGGAAATCCCAATTCTGAATACTAGGCTTTATTCTGTCCATTGGGATACCCATTCTAGGAACGATAACACTGAATGACACACTATTGTCTCCAAAGCTCAAGCCACTTTCTACTTCGAAATTGTCAGTATAGTCATCTGTTAGTTCTTCCAGCCCTAAGGTTTTGAACTGATTAACAATATAATTTTTAGTGTTTGTAAGAGCTGGTTCACCACTTACCCTATTATATATCTCATCTTTATTGAGAGATTCTACAACGCTATTTATGTCCTGTGCGAACATAGAAGTAGTTGATATTAATAAACAAAAGATAAATATTTTCATTGTTATTATTATTTTAGTTCTTAATGAGTACAAAAATAATAAATATTTATGTGCTATATAAGTATTACAATTTTATAATTATTCATTAATTTATTAATTTAAAGAAATATTAACTAACTAAATAGATTATATTATGGAAAATAACAGAGAAATCGAACGAAAGATTGAACTGCTGAATAAAAAAAAGGATGAAGCCCAGCAAGGTGGTGGAAAAGATAGAATAGAGGCACAACACAAAAGAGGAAAGCTAACTGCTAGAGAAAGATTGGACTTGCTACTAGATAAGGGCAGCTTTACAGAAATGGATATGCTTGCTCATCATCACTCTACTTCATTCGGATTGGACAAAACTGTAGTTTTAGGCGATGGTGTTGTAACTGGATATGGAAATGTTAATAGTAAATCCATTTTTACCTTCTCGCAAGATTTCACTGTTTTAGGTGGTTCATTAGCTGAGCAGCATGGAAGAAAAATTGTAAAAATAATGGAAATGGCATTGAAGAACGGCATGCCTGTTATAGGAATTAATGATTCTGGTGGAGCTCGAGTTCAAGAAGGAGTTATTTCACTTGGTGCTTATGCTGATATTTTCCTACAGAATACATTAGCTTCTGGAGTTATTCCACAAATATCCCTTATTATGGGTCCATGTGCTGGTGGTGCAGTTTATTCTCCTGCTATTACTGACTTTGTTATTATGGTCAAAGATACATCTTATATGTTTGTAACTGGCCCTAAAGTAGTAAAGACAGTAACCCATGAAGATTTAACCCCAGAGGAATTGGGTGGTGCTTCTATACATAGTACAAAAAGTGGGGTTGCTCATTTTGTAGCTGAGAATGATTTAGAAGCTATTGACATAGTAAAAAATCTACTAGAATATATACCTAGCAATAATGCCGAATCAGCTCCTTTCAAAGAAACAGCAGACCCAATCGATAGAGAAAGTCCTGATTTGAACTATATAGTCCCAGCTAATCCTAATCAACCCTATGATATAAAGAATGTAATAAAAGAAGTTGCTGATGACGGTGAGTTCTTAGAAGTTCATCAGGATTATGCAGAAAATATAGTTGTTGGATTCATTCACTTAGGTGGTATGTCAATTGGAGTTGTTGCCAATCAACCTATGATATTGGCCGGTGTATTAGATAATGAAGCATCTAGAAAAGCAGCAAGGTTCATTAGATTTTGCGATGCATTTAATATTCCACTTCTTACATTTGAAGACGTACCTGGGTTTATGCCAGGTAGAGAGCAAGAGTGGGGTGGTATCATAGCAAATGGCGCCAAGTTACTATACGCATATTGCGAAGCTACAGTACCCAAGATTACTGTTATTACAAGAAAGGCCTATGGTGGCGCTTACGATGTAATGAGCAGCAAGCACATAAGAGGTGATTTCAATTTTGCTTGGCCTACTGCAGAGATTGCAGTAATGGGAGCCAAAGGTGCAATCGAGATTATATTCAAGAAACAAGTCGATGAAGCCGATAACAAAGTTGATAAGATGATCGAACTAGAAGATGAGTACAACGAAAGATTTGCTAATCCATATATTGCAGCTTCATATGGCTACATAGATGATATATTCGAGCCTACGTTTACTCGACAAAGATTAATTGATTCATTCAATCTACTTAAAAACAAAGTGGATAATAACCCACCGAAGAAACATGGTAATATACCTTTATAGAATAATAATTCTATTAATCTTGGCTTTATTGACTTCTTGTATAGAAGATCCAGTAAAAACAAGTATAGATGACAATTATATTTCGTCCATTGCAAAATCGGATTCATATCTTTTTGCCTCAGCTAGCAATGGACAAATTTTCAGGTCTTCCGATGGTGAAGACTGGAACCCCCTAGTGATTAATAATAGCATATTACTTCTAGATATTGACGCTAGTCCTGATGGTAGAGTAATAGCTAGCGGAGAAAATGGTGCTATATTTATAAGTACTAATAATGGCGATAACTGGAGTAAAAAATCAACAGGTGTTTCATCATTTCTCAAAGATGTTCTTCTATATGATGACAGTACTTATTACGCTGGTGGCCGTTCAGGTACACTAATCAGAAGTACCAACTACGGTGAAACTTGGACAACCATCTCCACCCCTTTCTCTACTCAAATCTCAAAACTTTCCCTAATTAACAATGAAATTTATATTGGATTAAGAACAAATTCAGATAATTCACCTCTAATCTATAAATATGATATTAGCAATGATACAATTACAACAATAGATATTGAAGTCAGCTCATTCATAACAGACATAGCTGAAATCAATGGAGATATATACTTTACTGATTATTCAGGTTGCAATAAGCTAATAGAAAATGCGGGCTTTAGTAAAGAATTAGTCTATAGTACTAACAATGGATTCATTGCTCAAAAAATATTGAACTTTAATAACGAAATAGCATTAGTAGGATATAGCGGGTTTAACTTGGGTAAGGTTATAACTGGAATTCCTAGCAATCCAATAATAAAAGAATTCGAAGAAAGCATTTATTTTAATTCAGGCATAATTTTTTCTAATAAGTTAATTGCTTGTGGTGGCGATGAATTTGAGCTAGCTGTTTTACAGAACTCGAATTGGAAAATCATCAAGTTAAGATAGATTTATAATAAAGAAATAAAACAATATATACTTCCGGAGTTTATCATGAAACGAATAGCAATGCTATGTGTGAGCATACTACTATTATTATCATCTACCCTTATAGGGCAAATACCAAATAAAATTTCTTACCAAGGATTACTAACGAATATAGCGCTCAAGCCTTTGGCTAATGGGGACTATAATATCGGATTTAGGATATATAGTGACCAAAACGGCTCTCAACTACTTTGGAGTGAGAAGCAGGTTCTGACTATTCAGAACGGAGTATTCGATGCTATATTGGGTGATGTAAATCCTATTGATTTAAAATTCGACCAGAGGTATTGGCTAGGAATAAAAGTAGAAAATGAGGCTGAAATGACTCCTCGTATTCCTATGGTATCTGTACCTTATTCATTCTATGCTGGTTTGTCGGAAGGGCTAGCAGACAATGCGACTGGAGCAGTTTTATCTTTAAATGGATTGGAAGGTGATGTAGAGGTAGAGGGAGAAAATGGAGTTACCGTAAGCAAGAGTGGGAATAAACTCTTAATAAGCAATAAAGTGAAGGCAATAGAAAGCATCATTTCTTCAAAAGCTCAATTAACAATAAATATGAACGGCGCTGAAGTAGATGTTAATATAGCTCCCAAGAGCATTACAGATGAAGAGATTTCAGATGTTAATTGGGAAACTATCACTGGGAAACCAACTCTATTCCAACCAGGTGGCCCAGCTGGTGGTGATTTGGTAGGAGATTTTCCAAACCCATCATTATCTGATAAAGGTGCTACTACTGGTCAAGTGCTTAAGTGGGATGGAACTCAATGGGTTCCTGATGACGATATGGTTGGTAGCTTCGAGTTTACAGTTAACAGCCCTCTTATTGGTGATGGAACTAAGCTTAATCCTCTTTCAATAAACAAATCATCATCAAGTACAGACGGATATCTAACTTCTAACGATTGGACTATGTTCGACAATAAGCTAGACAAAGTATTTACTGATGCGGTAATATTCGGTGATGGTACTGAAACAAATCCATTATCTATAAAGCAAGCAAATAACACAAACGATGGGTATTTAACATCAACTGATTGGAAGAGATTCGATAATAAACTCGATGATATAATAACAACTGGCGTTATATTAGGGAAAGGGACCACAGCAAATCCACTTAGAATGAACAAAGCGAATAGTTCGACAGATGGTTATTTATCATTCACTGATTGGAATACATTCAACAACAAGCTATCATCTGTAAATAGTACATTGCCAATAATTGGTGATGGCTCTACCACAAGCCCACTTACTATGAGCAAAGCATCCTCTACTTCAGACGGATATCTTTCAGCATCAGATTGGACAAAATTCAACACTCCGAACACGGTAAGTGTCAATTCACCACTAGTTGGTGATGGTAGTACTGGGAGTCCAATCACACTAGGCAAAGCAGATGCGGTTACAAATGGATTTTTGTCTTCCAACGATTGGAATAATTTCAATAGTAAACTCGGAATATTAGTTAGTAACACACCTTTATCCGGAGAAGGAACTACAGCCTCTCCATTAAAGATGAGTCAAGCAAATAGCACTTCAAATGGATTTTTGAGTTCTGGCGATTGGAACACTTTCAATAATAAACTTACTACTGTGGGTGTTAACGCACCTATTTCAGGTTCTGGAACAAGTCTCGACCCTTTAATCTTAGCAAAAGCAAATTCTACAAATGACGGTTATCTAGGCTCAACCGATTGGGTGAAATTCGATAATAAATTGGACGCAGTAGTTTCGACTGCACCAATTAATGGGCAAGGAACAACTTCTAGTCCACTTTCATTGGATCAAGCAAACGCTACTACTGATGGATACCTTTCATCTACTGATTGGGTGAAATTCAACTCAGCTGCGACAGTTTCTGTATCAGCTCCAATTAGTGGCGATGGAACAATTGGAGACCCTATAGCGTTGGCAATAGCAAATACAACACAAGATGGTTATTTGACATCATCAGACTGGAATACTTTCAATAATAAACTAGGATTAGTGTCTGTTAATGGACCTCTAGTAGGTGATGGGACTAGCTCGTCACCAATAACTCTAGGCAAAGCTGATGGTTCGACTAATGGTTATTTAGCTTCAACAGACTGGAATACTTTCAACAACAAATTATCTAATGTTTCTGCAAATGCTCCGATGTCTGGAAACGGTACTTCCGGTAATCCTCTTGTAATAGCTCAAGCAAATGGAGCAACTGACGGTTATCTTAGCTCTGCTGATTGGACTAAATTCAATAACTCGGGTACAATCAAAGCTTCGGCTCCATTATCTGGAGACGGTTCGAATGGAGATCCACTAATAATTGCAACAGCAAATACCACAAATGATGGATATATAACTTCAACAGATTGGAATACTTTCAATAATAAGCTTTCAAATGTTTCTGCAAATGCTCCGATGACTGGTAATGGGACTTCAGGTAGCCCACTTGTTCTTGCTCAAGCAAACGGAACAACTGACGGTTATTTGTCATCAACAGATTGGACAAAATTCAATAATTCGGGTACTATTACAGCTTCGGCACCTTTATCTGGTGATGGATCAACTGGTGCCCCTCTCGTAATAGCTACTGCTAATACTACTACATCAGGGTATATTACTTCGACAGATTGGAATACATTCAACAACAAATTATCTAATGTATCAGCTAATGCACCGATGACTGGAAACGGTACTTCCGGTAATCCACTTGTTCTCGCTCAAGCGAACGGAACAACTGATGGTTATCTAGTTTCTACAGACTGGAATACATTTAATAGCAAGCTTTCTTCTGTCACAATAGCGTCGGGAACTCCGATTACAGGTGATGGTACTATAGCTACCCCTTTAAAATTGGACTCAGCGACTTCTGCTAACTCAGGTTACTTGACTTCGTACGATTGGGATAGATTCAACACTATGGCTTCTTCCACGGTTTATGTTAACTCTCCACTTTCAGGTGATGGGACTTCTGGTAACCCTATTATTATATCTAAAGCTAGTAGCTCAGCTAACGGCTATTTAGATTCGGCTGATTGGAAATCATTCAATGGTAAACTTTCGACTGTGGCAGTTAATGGTCCTATAACTGGTAATGGAACAATTGGAAGCGAATTAACTATTGCACAAGCGAATGGTAGCACTGACGGTTATCTTGTTTCTACTGACTGGAACACATTTAATAGCAAGCTTTCTTCTGTTACTATAGCGTCGGGAACTCCTATTACTGGTGACGGGACTATTGCGACACCACTAGTTATGGACTCTGCTGATGCTAGTAAAAGCGGTTACTTGACATCGTATGATTGGGATAGATTCAACACTATGGCTTCTTCAACTGTCAGTGTTAACTCACCACTTTCAGGCGATGGTACTTCTGGGAATCCTATTCTTATTTCTAAAGCAAGTAGTTCAGCTAATGGTTACTTAGATTCAGCTGATTGGAAATCATTCAATAGCAAACTTTCTTCTGTAGCAGTTAATGGACCAATCACTGGCAATGGAACTATTGGAAGCGAATTAACTATTGCTCAAGCGAATGGTAGCACTGACGGCTATCTAGTTTCTACAGACTGGAACACATTTAATAGCAGGCTTTCTTCTGTCAGTGTAGCGTCGGGAACTCCGATTACTGGGGATGGTACTACAGCGACACCGTTGAAATTAGATTCAGCGACTTCTGCTAACTCAGGATATTTGACTTCTTATGATTGGGATAGGTTCAACACTATTGCTTCTTCGACGGTTACTGTTAACTCTCCACTTTCAGGGGATGGGACTTCTGGTAACCCTATTATTATTTCTAAGGCGAGTAGTTCTGCTAATGGTTATTTAGATTCTGCTGACTGGAATTCATTCAATGGCAAACTTTCGACTGTGGCAGTTAATGGACCAATCACTGGCAATGGAACTATTGGAAGCGAATTAACTATTGATCAAGCAAATGGAAGTACTGACGGTTATCTAGTTTCTACAGACTGGAATACATTTAATAACAAACTTTCTTCTGTAACTATAGCTTCGGGAACTCCCATTACTGGCGATGGCACTACTGCTACTCCACTAGTTATGGATTCAGCGGATGCTAGTAATAGCGGTTACTTGACTTCTTACGATTGGGATAGATTTAATACCATGGCTTCTTCGACTGTTTCTGTTAACTCGCCACTCTCTGGTGATGGGACTTCTGGGAATCCTATTATTATTTCAAAAGCTAGTAGTTCTGCTAATGGTTACTTAGATTCGGCTGATTGGAAATCATTCAATGGTAAACTTACTTCTGTCGCAATAGCTTCGGGTACACCAATTACTGGTGACGGGACTATTGCGACACCAATAGTTATGGACTCTGCTGATGCTAGTAAAAGCGGTTACTTGACATCGTATGATTGGGATAGATTCAACACTATGGCTTCTTCGTCTGTTAATGTTAACTCACCACTCTCTGGCGTAGGGACTTCTGGGAATCCAATTCTCATTTCTAAAGCAAGTAGTTCAGCTAATGGTTACTTAGATTCGGCTGACTGGAAATCTTTCAATAATAAGCTTTCGACTGTAGCAGTTAATGGACCAATCACTGGCAATGGAACAATTGGAAGCGAATTAACTATTGCTCAAGCTAACGCTAGCACTGACGGTTATTTGTCATCAACAGATTGGACAAAATTCAATAATGCTGGAACGATAACAGCTTCGGCACCTTTATCTGGTGATGGCTCAACTGGTGACCCTCTAGTAATAGCTACTGCTAATACTACAACCTCTGGTTATATTACTTCTACAGATTGGAATACTTTCAATACCAAACTTACTTCTGTCGCAATAGCATCGGGAACTCCAATTACTGGCGATGGCACTACTGCTACTCCTTTAAAATTAGACTCAGCCACTTCTGCTAACTCGGGTTACTTGACTTCGTACGATTGGGATAGATTCAATACTATGGCTTCTTCCACAGTTACTGTTAACTCCCCACTCTCTGGAGATGGGACTTCTGGGAATCCAATTCTCATTTCTAAAGCGAGTAGTTCTTCAAACGGATACTTAGATTCTGCTGACTGGAAATCATTCAATGGCAAACTTTCGACTGTGGCAGTTAATGGACCAATAACTGGCAGTGGAACAATTGGAAGCGAATTAACTATTGCACAAGCAAATGGAAGTACAAACGGTTATCTAGTTTCTACAGACTGGAACACATTTAATAGCAAGCTTTCTTCTGTCACAATAGCGTTGGGTACTCCGATAACTGGTGATGGAACGACAGCGACTCCACTAGTTATGGATTCAGCCGATGCTAGCAATAGTGGCTATCTGACTTCTTACGACTGGGATAGATTCAACACTATGGCTTCTTCGACGGTTACTGTAAACTCGCCTCTTTCAGGTGACGGGACTTCTGGAAATCCTATTCTTATTTCTAAGGCGAGTAGTTCAGCTAATGGTTACTTAGATTCGGCTGACTGGAAATCATTCAATGGTAAACTTACTTCA
>JAGXGG010000017.1 GCA_024636855.1 Ignavibacteriota bacterium
GCATAACCCATTCATCCCACACGCGGCGTCGCTGGATCAGGGTTTCCCCCATTGTCCAAAATTCCTCACTGCTGCCTCCCGTAGGAGTCTGGACCGTGTCTCAGTTCCAGTGTGACTGATCGTCCTCTCAGACCAGTTACTGATCGTCGCCTTGGTAAGCCATTACCTTACCAACTAGCTAATCAGACGCAGACTCATCCTTTACCGCCGAAGCTTTGACCCGGAGGCCTCATCAGATATTAGCTCAAGTTTCCCTGAGTTATGTCTGTGTAAAGGGCAGATTATCCACGTGTTACTCACCCGTGCGCCAGTATCCGGTTCCCCGAAGGTTACCTTCTCCTTGACTTGCATGTGTTAGGCACGCCGCCAGCGTTCATCCTGAGCCAGGATCAAACTCTCCGTTGTATATAAATTAACGAGTGTTTTTCTTGTTTTATTGATTTATCATCAATGCAAATTCTTACGCTTGCTTAATGTTTTTCCCTATTTTCAAAGAACTTCTTTTTCCAGTTTTGCGAAAGTGTTTCGCAAAAGGGATACAAAGTTAAGTAGGTTTCTTTCAATCTCCAAACAAAATTTTAACTTTTTTAAAAGTTTTTTTCAAATTTTATTCTTTCGACTACCTACATATTTTCTAAAGAACTACTCTTCTGTTTTTTCGTTTCGAGAAGAGCTTACAAACTTATGGTATTTAGTTTTTACTTCCAAATTATTCTGCAAGTTTTTTAAACTTTTTTTATACCATTTGTCTTTCTTAAAGAACTGCTCTTCTGTTTTTTCGTTTCGAGAAGAGCTTACAAACTTATGGTATTTAGTTTTTACTTCCAAATTATTCTGCAAGTTTTTTAAACTTTTTTTAGGTCAATTAATGCTTCCTCTATCAACTCATATTCAAATCTAAAGTTAGCCTCTAGTGCTTTTTCTGGTATCATCCTCTGTGAGTCTAAAACCATTGAAGCTGATTCTCCTAGAACAAGTTTCAATATGAAGCTTGGTACTTTGAGTAGTGTTGGTCGCTTGTAAACCTTACCAATTGCCTTAGTTAGAACATTATTGGTGACCGGATTAGGGGCACACAAATTGTTTTTTTGGCCTATGCCATTTTTTAAGAGCGCAAAGATAAGAAACCTTTTCCAATCTGCAACATGTATCCAACAAAAATATTGATTTCCCGTACCTAAACTACCTCCTACATACCACTTTATTGGCTTCAATAACTGCTCTAAGGCACCATTGTCAGGGTGGAGGACTATTCCTGTTCTAAATATAACTAATTGTACTTTTTTTGTTAATTCTTCAGTTGCTTGCTCCCATTTAATACAAACCTCTGCTAAAAAGTTGTCTCCAGGTGCACTTGATTCTGTCAATATCTCATCTCCCCTATTCCCAAAATAGCCACTTGCGGATGAGGAAAGGAACTTTTCTGGTTTTTCGGAGCATTGATTAACTGCTTCTACCAGTATTTTCGTTGTTTCTACTCTACTATTTATTATCTCTTTTTTGTAATCATCACTCCACCTTTTCCCAGCTATTGGTGCTCCAGCTAAATTGATAATTGCAAAACAACCATTAATACTCTGTATTAGATAGTCAGTTTGTGGTATCCACTCTATATATTCTACTTTATCTGTACTTGTATATTTCTCTGGTGAACGTGTAAAGACAATGCATTTATAGTCTAAGTTAACCAAATCTTCTATTAATGATGTACCAAGAAATCCTGTTCCACCAGTTATTACTATCTTTTTTGACATATATTATAATTGTATTATTAATAATTGGAGTTTAGAGACGAGAGTTTAAGACTTATATTAGACTGTTTTACTAATATTATATCTTATTTATTTACTATTTTCAATTATTTGAGTAGTAAGTTTTTTGAGATCTACCTTTTTATTTAGGTATTCTACTTTCTCATCTTCAAAAATCTCTTTAATAGTAGAGTCTAATTTGATTGCATCAGATATAAACTGAGCAGCTTGGGGTAACATATTTTGATATGCTTTTATTTTACCAAGTAAATAATATGCATTAGCATGGTTAGGTGATAACGATGCACACTCTAATAGTATTTCTTCAGCATAGGAAAGGCTATCAAGTTCTATATACAGTCGACCAAGGTCTTCCATACACTCAAAATTGAATGGATCTAGCTCTATTACCTTCTTATAAGAATCAACAGCATCATATCTTTGTGTTAGATTATAATGAGTATCACCTTTGGCATACCACAATTCAACTACATTTTTGTTAAATTCTAAGGCTCTATCATAATCTTTTATAGCTTCTTCAAATTGTTCTAGAGCATCTAAACATACACCACGTCCAAAATATGCTTGATAATTATAAGGGTGTTTGCCTATAATCTTAGTAAAAAGCTTTATTGCCTTACCGAAATCTTCATTATCAGCGTATGCCCCAGCTAGCTGTTGCATCACATCTTTATCTTTGGGAGTGTACTCAAGTGCGGTTTCATACCAAGTAATGGCTTCTGCTAACTTACCAAGTGCAGAATACGAATCTGCCTTCTGTACAATAGCTGGATAAAAGTCTTCTTGAATTACTAGACACATATCATAAGCATCTAGGGCTTTATTATATTGTTCATTCTGAGAGTAGATAACACCAAGGTTGAACCAAAGTTCGAAATCATAAGGGTCTTCATCTATTGCTAGATTGTAATTCTCAATTGCAAGTTTGTAGTCGCCAATTATAGTATAGCAAAAAGCAATTTCTTGTAATACATCTCTTTTGAACTCTTCATTGTTCAATAGATAAGAATATACTTTCACGGCTTCTTCGTAATTCCCTTTCTTCTGATATATATTTCCTAATATTAAGAATGCTTCATCATTACTTGGGTCGATTCTCAGAGCTAGATTAACAGTTTCTTCTGCTAAAATCAATTCATCTAAATTTTCAAGAGCATCAGCTTTGTATATCAAAATTTCTGCATCGTTCGGATTATAGTGTAGGGCACGCTCAAATGAGCTAACTGCAGTTTCGAACATACTCAAGTTAAGAGCGGCCATACCTTTCTTAACCCATGCATCATTTGAACTAGGGTAGTATTCTATCCAAAGTGAGCAGAAATCTAATGCTTCGACATATTTATCATTGTCAATACAATAATTAACTAAATCTTCGATGATATCGGGTGAGGGTAGATTTTCAGAATCGTTTCTATTTTGGACAGCTCTTCTGTATCTCCTAATGCGCTTGTTCATCTCATCAGGTGATTCATCATCAAAATAGTTGTTAAATTCTAGATTACTCATATATATTTAATTATCCATTATATGTTCAAAGGTATGGTAATAATAAACAACGTCTCATCTTTTTCTAAAGTTTCTATTGTTGTGTTACCGTTCATACGCTTAAAGTCGGATTCTATGAGTGCAATATTGTAAATATAATCTTCATCTGCTGAAGAAATTATATCAAATAAGTTTTTTCTATTGGCTTTGAACTTTTCTACTATGCTCGAAAGCTCAGTATTATTTGTACAAAGTATCTCTAATTCCATTACATTTTCAAAGCTATTCTTTTCTATTTGAATATTGATTTCAACGTTATTTTGACTTGTAACCAAAGTTCTAAATAGTTGATCAAAAGTTACAGTTAGTGCTTCATCATTAGCATAAACAAATAAGTCTTTTAGTTGGTTCCATTCAGTGATGATTTCCAAACTTTTATTTGAATATTTTTTCTTTGTCTCATCAAGAGCAATATTAAGTTTAGATAGAAAATTAACTTTTTCTATTCTATAATCATTTGACTTGTCAGACATAATAGTATTTTCCTTCATACTTTCGACTATATTATAGACGATATTAGAGTTTTCTTCTACTTTTACTATTAAGCTTTCTGTATTTTCAGATAATTCTACTTTTGATTCATTTAATTTCTGAAGGTTATTTTGATTATCAACCAAAATATTTATTAGTTTATCTGATATATCTCTAATTAGGAATGATTTCGAGATATTCGCTTCTTTTGCATAATGTTCAGCTAGATTTCTCTGTCTACTCTTGATTATACCTAAAGATTCAGCTTCTTTCTCTAATGTAACATCTCTACCGATAGCATATATCAAACCATCTGCTTTAGATATAGAGAAATTCCAATCTATCCATTTTTCTGTTTCGTTCACTTTCATTAATGCAGTTTGGTTGAAAGCAGTTTCTTTCTGAGTTTCAGAGATAGTAGCAACTAATTCTTTTCTATCGATTTCATTTTTATAATACGAATTCAAATGAGTACCAATTACAACATCCGAATCAACACCCAAAATTGGGGTCATTGCATTATTTACAGTTTTCCATATTCCTTCCAAATCTAAGATACCAATGATATCATTAGAAGTATCAAATATTCTTCTTTGAGATAGAGTTAATCTTTCTGCTATTTCTTGAGCTCTCTCACGTGAAGTGATAACAGAGACTAAGAATGCAAATAGCATAATACCTATAATCAAAGTCACAATAAATGAGATTATAGGAAGTGCATCTTGAGTAGACCCACCAAAATTTGGAATAGTAGCCAAATAAAGCTCAAAGTCTTTACCAGCTATTGTGATAGTTTCAGTTTCTTCAACTACAGGTTTAAAATTTTCATCTTTGGGAGTATTAGCAGAAGCATAGACTAATTTATTGTTATCAGACGGATCTTTAATAGTAAAAAACACCGTGGAATCAGATGCATTACCTTTACCCAATGCTTCTACAAAGAATTTTTTAGAATCTATCTCTAATATAAGAGTTCCTTGATTAGTCTCTATACCTTGGTCTAGAGTTTCTCTATTTTCACCATCTTTGAAAATAGCAGTAATTATTTGGAATCCTTCTACACCATTTCTGAAATTATAAATAGGGGTAACTAAAGTAGAGTCCAATTCAGCAGATTTCTTTATGTATTGGAGTGCAATTTCATCACTCGCATAATCGAAACCACTTCTATCTTCATTACCTTCGAACGGGACTACATATTCTACTATAAAGTATTCTTGTCTTTCAGCTTTAGGGTGGATACGCATATCATAGTATCCTTGCGAACGTGTAGAATGAATGAACTCTCCCATCTGATTTGGGAATACCTGATAAACGTAATTCATACCGAGCAATGATTCATAGGTCTGAACTAAGTTTAACCCATTCAACTCGAATACACTTTTAACAACGAATGTTTTTTCAAATAAATTCTGCATAGAACTCTGAACATGCATTATATCTAAATTATGCTTATCAATTCTACTATTTATTGAGTTCGATGCTTTTTCAAATGCAAGTTTTTGGTCGGATTCTATAAAGCTCTCTACAAACTGCATAACTATAAAACTGGCTATGATAGTTAGTATCAGTACGATATATGCGGAATAGGTCTTCTTAAAATTAAAGATTAGACTTTTCTTCTTCTGATCCGTTCCTTTAACAATCGATTCGTACGTAGAAATAGTTTTTATGCTCATATTCTTATAAGTTTAAATAGGTTTAAGCGAAATTAAGAAAAAGAAATGAAACTATTGTATAATAGTTATCTCTACCCTACGGTTTTTCTTTCTACCTTCGGCAGTTCTAGAATCAGCGATAGGCTTTCTATCACCCTCACCTCTATCTAGTATACGATATCTGTTTATGCCCTTTGCTAATAGATATCTTACTACTCTGTCTTTTCTTATTACAGAACGTCTTTGGTTTTCTTCAGCAGTACCCATATTATCGGAGTGACCTACGACACGTATCTCAGCCCCAGGGTTCTCAGTTAAATAACGAGCTACATTATCTAAATAGTTCTTTAATTCAGGAGTAAGTTGAGTTGATTCTGAAGTTGTAAACTCATAGAATTTCATTCTATTCGTTTCTAATTTCACAGGTTTGAAATCATTCTCATTTGTACTTTCTCTATAAATATTTGGTTCTTCACGTACGATTTCTATTGGTTCGGGTATATCAAAATATGCTATGTCTGCTGGGGCTAAAAGATTATCTTTAAGATTACCTTTTAAATCAACATCACTTTCCAATACTGCGACTTGATAATCGGGCCCTTTGTAGTTAGGATCAAATTTAAGTGTATCGTATAATTTGTGATCTCTGCCTAGTTTTAGAGATACACCTAAACGAGCAGATGCTAGATTAATAGCAGACTGACTCAGACCACCATTTTGAGTGCCTAGTATATCTGTACCAAAATCAGCAGCTATAAAAGGTGAAAAACGGAACCTAGTCCCATTCAAATCAGTTAGGAATAAATCTAATCCAACACCAAAGTGTAAGTAAAATCTAGTTTTAGCATCATTAAACTTAAACTTATTTTCTTGATCTATGTCACCTGTGTTGACGAATTTTAAAAAATGCTTCGAGTCCTGCCCGATATTTATATCAACACCAGGTCCTGCATAACCATACATATTTAGAAATCCGAAATCATATCTATATGCTGGTCTTATTTCTAAATACTCTATTGTAGATTCTAGCACATATCTTAAATCTCTAGCCGAACTAAATGGTCTAATAACCTCTTCAGTTTCGGAGTTATATCTTCTCTTCAAGTAATTAATCTGTAGAAATCCACCATGTGGAGATGTGATTGGACTATATTCTAATATTGCTCCTAACGAATATCCAAACCCTGTCCCATTTTCAAATAGGAATTCTGGATTAAACTTAGCGTGAGCTAAATTAGATGGAGCTCCTGGAGCAAAGAAATCACCAAAGTACTGATTGTATTGAGTAGAGACTCCCCCACCAAACCACCAATCACCATACCATCTGGTAACTACTAATGTATCATTGTTTGGCAATGGATTATAATCAACCATAGTACCTCTATCTTCTTCCGAAATTAAAGGAAGAATAGAGAATAATACAGTTAATATAATTATTGCTTTTTTCATGCTTCTAAAATAACATTTTTTTATTTATTTAATAACCTGAAGTTTGAATACCCCAGTTGACTTTTCTACAGATGTGTCATTTATTGGTATAGCTATCATTATTATATCATACATACCAATAGCAAGATTCTCAGGTAAATTAACTGAGAATGTATGAGTACCAATAGCTACAAATTCATCCTCGTAAACACTTAATATTTTTCTACCGATTAGATCGTATATACCACAAGTCAAATAAACATCATCCTCTACAGTATATTCTACTTGAGCTACTTTCGAAGCGGGATTAGGGTTTGCTTGCAAATATGTAAGGACAGCATTAGGAATATTAACACATGATTTGGCTAAACTCAATATATTATCTGAATCATCTTGGTAGAATAACTCATAGCAGTAAACATAATTTCTAAAAGAAACTGTGTCAAATCTATATCTATATGATTTACCTGGTGACCTTGTACCAAGTCCAGTCATTTCAAAAGCATTTTGTGGTTGGCGATAATCAGCTACATCCGTATCGTACGTTACTATTTCTGGGTCATTCTCACCGAATGGCATTAGTCCACGTTTGATAATGAAACCTTTGTTAAATACTTCACTTCTTGTTTTCCACTCACAAACTACTTTTAGATTAGATGAATATCTTGCTCTGAAGTATTCCAAAATCATTTTTGGTCTTGATGAATTATCGTTCTTGAATAATACTGTATTATAGTTATCACCTACTGCAGGGACATTGTCATCTTCTAGAAACCAACCAGCTACTGTTAGCGAGTCAATTGGTAATTCTGTTTTGAATGCAAAGTCTTGGTAGTATTCTACAGGACTTTTCCATTGAAAACGAACTCCATCTTCTTCTACTGTTGAGCCTCTAGGAAACTGAGAACCATCTTTAGTATATACAAAGTAACGGCCTAATACAACAGCTGAATCACCAAGTAAAGGTATAAAAACAGTTGAATCATTCGTGTAAGGACCCAAATATCCGAAAGCTATTCTGTCATTTGCGATATCAATCTGAGTAGTGTAAGCACCAAACGACTGATTAGCTGGGTTTTTATAGGGGATATCTAATTGATTTGGATGCTCTACAACACCTATATTATTGAAATCGACATTATCATCGAAGCCAACCATAAAAGTAGAGTTTGCCCAATTTGTTAGAAATGAATCTGTCAATCTGATAGCACTGAATTGTAACATCAGCGTATCAGGTGAAACTAATTCTGAATATATTTCTACTTTAGCTGTAGAGTCATTGACTTGAGAGACTAAGCTACTCGTACCAAATGTCAGAGCTAGTAATATTATAAAGTAAATGTTTTTTATCATTATTTTATTGGGCTAATTTGGTCTCTATTATTCCAGCTCTTATTATAATCACGAGTTGTGATTATACCGTCCATATTGAAATCTTCATTCAAATATCGATTTATCAAGTTGAAGGATTCCCAAGACTTATTGTAATCTTCGAATTTAATATCATCTATTCCATCTCCACCTAGCATAAGCTCTTGAACTGTTAATGCTGGATTAGGATAGTTACCAGCCGTCATACCATATTGTACTCTTCCAGTTTCAGTGAAACCAATTGGTCTAGCAGACCCACCCATCAATAATATGGGATTTGAGAAGTCATATTCGATCGCGTTATCCGCAGGACCGATATATAAAGAGTCCTTAGACATAATAGTCAAGTGACTACGGTGACGAATTGCTATCCAATAGTAACCGCCTGTTGTATCTAGATTATTAGTTGAAAGTCGAGATAAACGTACTGGAGAACTTCCATCTTTATCTACTATCTTTCCATCTTTTCTAAGGAAACATGTTCTAAAATGTCTATTATTAGGGTCGAATGCTCTATCTCTAAATTCTAATACTATCCAATCTACTACATCTGCTGGCAATTCATCTACAACATGCAAATCTTTGTTAGGGTCCAGATTATAAGGGTACATATCAGGAGGAGATTTAGGTACAAGACCTCTGTCCACTAGTTCTGTTCCCATTTCTTTTCCTCTATATGGACCTTCCATTAATACTTTAGCTAATAAGAATAAGTAATCTTCTGCAGATAGTCCTACAGCATGATCTCCAAAGCCATTAAGAACAGCTTGTGCTGTTAACCAAGCACCGTCTTGATTAGGAAGAGTAGACGATTCGTTGTTTTCCCAAACATTCGCTACAGAATTCCATTTTTGAAGAACTAATTGTTCTATTTTCACCATCAATTCTGCTGGTGTTTCGTGATTTTTTATATTTCCTTGATCAGCAGCGTCATGTTTCCATGAGTAACCTACATTCAATGCTTGAGCAGTAGCTAAGTCATCACCCTGAGCATTTTCAGCAAAGAATGCGTAAGTACGTTGTACTTTCTTGTCACCTTGTCGTGGGTTGATAGACCAACGACGACCTGGCTTAACATCAAATGTTAATGTAGAAATACCATCTGGATTAGATGGGTCGCTGAAAGATGCGAAAGTTGTTCTATTATTGAATAAGTTGTTAGTTCCATCATAAGAAAGATTAGTTCTTCTGAACTTACCTTCTATCTCTGTATCGCCATTGAATTCTGGATCATTGATTGCCGTATAAGTAAGAGTATGCTCAGAAGTTATTTGGTCAGCACCATCAACTTCGTAAGCTTTTATATTGTCTCCAACATAAACTCTCTTATTAGCAGTTGCATCCTTGTTAAGGATTATACCACCACCGTTTTCTACTATTAGCTCTTGTAGTGGGTCAACTGAAGTAGGAATCTCTCCCCCAGTCAGCATCTGTCCTGTTCCAATATACTGTACATCTACTCTTCCTTCGAAAATTGGTTCATTAGAAAGTGAACCACCGAAGTTACGAACGATAGTAGAAGAATCAGCCATTTTAAAATTAGCGTCAACTGAGTTACGTAACTCACCCGAAGTTAATCTTAATTCACGAGCAACTTGAAAACCATCAGGAGTATTACCAGTTTTGTTGATTACATCCGAACCAGCTGAGTTATCCAACTCTAGATTAGTAAATCTACCACTACCAGAGATATTCTGTGCAGCAGTACCCATCATAATATACTTACCGTGCAGAGAAGCAGGGTTTATAGTACCATTATGTTCAGTTTCGTTTAATGCGTGTATTTCTATTCCAGTAAGATTCTTATTCCACTCTAATGGCATCCCTTCAGCAGTAAAGAAGTAATTCCTTGTTTCTAATATCTTATTATCAGTATTGAGTACTTTCTTACCTATTCCTCTAAGAAGGAAATTATTATAACTTATCTGTGGTAAGTATCTTATGTCTTTATCACTATCAACTATTACTGTTCCGTCTATTGAAAGTTGAGAAATTCTAGTCAGTGGTCCAAATGCTTGGATAAGCCCTTGGTTATTTATATTTCCATCAGAAATTAAATTTGCAACTTCTTCAATTTCAATTTCAGCATTAGCAGCATTGTCTATTTTCCCGCCCACTTTATTGTCAAGCGTATTTTGACGTATAATAATCTTACCTTGATTATTTATTTTACCTGTACCATTATTAATCAGTCCTTTCTGAGCAAGCACAGAACTGATAGGTACAGCTAAAGCAAATAAGATTATGTAGATTATGTTTTTCATTTATGTTAGATTAATTAATAAAGATTAAAAAAAAGATTTTGGAAGGTCTGAAAACCAGACCTTCCAAAAATCTAAATTATATTATTGACCGATACCTAAAGTACCACCAATATTCAAACAACCATCATTTATTAAGCTTTCGGAAGCAGTGATATCAGCACCACCGAAAACTACTAAACCAGCTACGAAATTAACAGCAGCACCAGTATTCTCAGCAGCATAACCACCAGTTACAGGAACTTCAGTTGTAACACCTTCTACAATAATACGACCCGGATTAGTTATACCAGCGACAGGAGTCGTACTAGTAGCAAAAGGAGCTGTTATATCTGAACTACCAATCATTAAAGTTGGAGTTGGAAATAATGGATCCGTATCTGGAGACATAATCGTAATCTTAGTTGCCATTAAAGTAGGATGATCTTCATCTATAGCATATCCATCAGCTCTTATGAAACCAGCGTGAACGTTGTGACGTACAACAACTTCTACATCAGTTGGTGGCTCTATGCCTTCATCCCAAGTTAAAGGATTTGACCAACGACCAGGATTAACTGAGTACCAGATTGCTGGACCAGCACGAAGGATTAACTCATTATGAGGAGCAGAAGCATCTGCAAAGAATCCAGCATCAGCGTTACCATCAACATCTGTTGCAGTAGCAGTCATACCTGGTAAAGTAACATATCCTAGAGAACCAACTCCAGATCCTGTTCTAGCATATGGTTCACCAGTAGAAACTTTTTCATCTTGAGTACCATCTGCTTTACCTTCTCTAAATCTGATTTGATCTTCATCATAAGCAGGATCCCAAGTTAAAGGAACGTCAGTAGCTTGGTAACCAGCAGTTATATCAGCAACCCAAGTATCATAGTTATAATCAATTCTTATATCTCTTTGGACGTCTCTTGTAGCGTCATAGTATTGTGTTTGACCATCAGGATTAACATAAACTTCAAAATAATTAGCAGCAGCATCTGTTGGTTTAGTTGTAAAGTTTGCTTTTGTTTGAGCATTGTTAAAAACATAAGTATCACCAGCAGTTATATTATGTGATCTTCTGAAAGTACCAACTACTTCTTCGTTACCAGCATAAGTCACGTTACCAGCAGTACCGCTAGTCAAGTTAACTTTACCACCAGTAGAACCTAACATATCAAGATTATTACCACTTCCGCCACTCATAGCAAATGAAGTTGCGATTTCAAGATCGATTTCAGTTCCACCATTATCGATAGCATTAATAGGGCCGTTAGATTTTGATATAATGAATGCACCATAAGGATTAGTAGATGCTGTAGTTACTATATTAGAAGCACCATCTTGGTAATCAATAGTTGAGTTAGCAGCAAAAGTTTGATTAGTTCTAGTAGCATCAGTATTAGTGAAACCACCATCTACATTCAATGTACTTAATGCATTAGCAGCCAGTATACCAGTAGCACCAGTTAAACTTAATGTACCAGTTACTGTAGTCGCAGATGCTATAGCTCCATCACCAAGATTCAGTGTACCATTTGTAACAACTGCATTAGCGCCAATTGTGTTGGCCGCACCATTAACATTTGCAACACCACCCGAAATTAAAGATAAATCACCTGCACCAGCATCTTGAGTCAAATCACCAGTTGCAGTTAATGTAGCTCCAGAAGTACCATCAACGACAAGACCACCACCTGTAGTAGAAGCATCAATACCAGTAGTACCGTTAACAAGAGCAGCACCTACAGACAAAGTCTTAAGACCAGCTTCAGTGAAATCTAAATTATTATAACCACCACCATTAGTAGCATTTTCAGCAGCTACAGCTTGAGCAGCAGCACCATCATAAGTGATAAGTGAAGTACCATACACTCTATTACCGCCAGCGGTAGTATAGTTTTGACCGATAAATACAGAAGTAGCAGCACCGAAGTTCTTAACTCCAGCATCTTTCATATCAAGGTCAGTATAGTAACCTGGGAATACATTTTGTGCTGCAGCAGGAGAAGCATAGCTTACTTGACCTGGTACACGAAGTGCAGCAGATGAAGAAAGAGTATTAGTACCCGTAAATGTATTATCAGTACCTAACATTTCGATTACTCCAGTATTAGTAATCAAACCAATTGCAGCTGAGTTCTCAAATGTACCAGCATTAGAGTTGAACTTAATAGTTCCGCCAGCGTTATTCACTTTCTTACTGTTTATTAGATCTTGTGCAGTAGCAGTGAAAGAAAATAGGACAATACCTGCAGCTAAAGCAGCAAGTCTAGATCCTTGTTTTGTAATGAATTTATTCATGATTCCCTCCAAAGGAATTGTTTATAATTAAATGTAATTCTATTATTAATACTAATTTATTGTATTTCGTGTTTTTTATCAATAAGTATTACTACTGAAATTCTATTGTCCGATTTCTATAATACCTTGATTAGTTATTTCTGCATCGTTTATTATATTTCCATTCACTTGTAGCGAATTAACACCTACTTGGTTATTTAAGTTCGCATCGTTTATAATCGTTAAATCTCTTCTAATTAGCAATGGTGCACTTACAGTCTTATCACCCGCATTGTTCAATATACAATATCCAAGTCCAGAAACTAAGTTAACTGGTAAATCAGATATAGTTTGAGCAGAACCGTAGAACTCTACTATACTATTTATGTCTAGTGCGTATGTAGCATAGTTATTAACAGATGTCAATAGATTATTAGTTCCAGAGATTCTTAGCTTAGCATTAGCATCTATACTCATAGTTCCAGTACCATCAGAAGTAGCTGTTAGAGTATTGATATCAGCAACACCAGTTTGTACGCTCATGTTTCCTTCTACAGCTACATTACTTTGGAATGTAACAGTATTATTAGCAATTGGTCCAGAGTTATTGACCGCTATACTTTCTACGTTTAGTGGAAGTCCGTTCCCAGTTACCTGATTTGTATTTCCATTATATATAAAGCTCGTTCTAAGTGGAGCAGTAGCAAAAGTTCTAACTACAGATGCTTGTATATTACCTGTAGCGCTGTCTCTTATACACATCTGACGCTGCC
>JAGXGG010000018.1 GCA_024636855.1 Ignavibacteriota bacterium
CTTCTACTTTGCCGTCAGTGACTATTCCGCAGTTCTTGACTACTGCTCCAGTGCTGCTAATTATACTTAGCTGCATCGGTTTGTCAATTTCTATCTGAATGAAATCTTTCGCGGGATTGGGGTAAACCGTCAATAAGTCAGCTTGATCGGATAATTCTACTGTACTGATGGTATTAGGGATGCGATAGAGTTGCTGTCCCTCGCCAAAGTAATCAGCAAAGAAGTAGATGTGGTTGTTGTATTCTATTTGGTAGAATTGATGTGGTCGAACATGTTCATTATTGGATTGGTCATTCGGCATTATTATGCTAGTGCCTTCTTTTGTCATATTTGTCTGCCACATTCGTACAGAATCAGCTTCACTTATTTCGGTGAAAAATAGAATATTATTGATCTGATTATCTGAGCGATACATTTGAGTTAAATTCGTTAGATTCGGATTTAGTATAGATGTACCTTCCTCAGTGCCATCTGACAGCCAAGTAGAAGCAACTCCCATTTCATCTTTATAATAGAATAGTACCTTATCATCTATTATTTCAGATGTGAATTCAAATCTTGATCTGTCATTTCCTTCAGCTAGTTTATTTACAAAATGTGTTCCAAGGCGAGTTCCATCTGAAACCCAAAGATCCTCACGGTTTGCATCAGTACGACTAGTAAAATACAATTTATCAGTAGTGAAACTTTCTTTAAAACGAAGTACACTAACAAACTCAGGTGGGGAAATGTCAATAGTTCCTGACTCAGTACCGTCTGTAATCCATAGACTATTTTGACCATCAACATACATTTCAAAAAACAGCAACTGTTTTACTCTATTATAATAAGAAAAAAAACGAATGTAAGGAAATTGTTCCTGAGGAAATATCTTTACTTGTTTTGTCCCTAAAACAGTTCCATCTGATTCAAAAAGAACTAAATTATCATCATTTTGTAGACCTTGAAAATATAAGTTATTTCCAACAATGATAGCACTCCTTTCATCAATAACTAAACCTTCGAATTTACTACTTAGTGGTAAAGTCCCTTCTTTTGTTCCATCTGTTGACCATAGTTCAATTTTATCATCTAAAATATCAAGGAAAAAACAATGTGATGAATTACAACCCCAATAGCTGAAAACATTATATCTTTCCATATTGCCACTTGAGTGTTTAAATGTGTTTTCTTCAGTTCCATCTGTTGACCATATATCATTATAGCCATCAGAGGTTCTAAATATAAGCCTATCTCCAATGATATGAAAGCTAGTTGGATATGAAGGACCTTCATTGTTTATGCCTTTTACTAGTTTAGTTCCTTTCTCTGTACCATCTGTTTTCCAGAGCACTATATTTGATTTTCCTAGTTCAGAAGCACTGAAGTAATACTCATCTTTTAATATATTCTTACCCTTTTCTTTTGGTCTAATTACCTTAGCATTATTACTTTGAGGATTAAAATATTTGATTAGTCTTGTTCCTTTCTCTGTACCATCTGTTGACCAAAGCCCATATCCTTGATCATTATAGGCATAAAATAATAGTACATCATCAAGCCCATTATTAACAACAAAAGGATTTGCATCGCCATTAGGGTTTATATCTTTTACCATTCGTAAACTGTTTAATTCTTCATCAAACACCCATAGTTCCAATCCGTGGATTCCATCATCCGCGATTGTATAAACCATACCATTATGCTCTATGAAGTTAAATGTAGAGTCACGGAAGGCTAGATTTATGTCGCTACGTAGCTCCGGTTCTATCACATTAGTCTGCGAGATTAAAAAGGTAGGTATTAACAAAATTAGTGTTAATAATAACTGTTTCATAGATTATTGCTCTTGTTTAGATAACTAACAAGTACAATATAAGAATGTTACATCTAATTTGGAAATATTAAGGCAACTAGTGAAGAGTCTTTCATTTCAGATAAAGATACTTCGCTCCGCTCAGTATGACATGCATTCATAAAAAATTGTATTCACTTCGGCGATGCTCAGCACATACAGTACGTCTTTACAATTCTTTATAAAACAGAAAAATCGGAGAAATCATTTAATCCGTTTAATCTGTGATTCAGAATTACTTCTTATCCATCTCCACTACCCATATACCACGGATTTCGTTTACTCCGTAGCCAGTAGCTTTGTCATCGGGATACTTTTCTTTTATCTTTGTTTGAGTTAATTTTTCAATGTTTTTTTCTGGAGTACCGTGACACTGCAAACACATAGCATTAGTTTCTATCGGGTAATAGCCAACTATCTTGCCATTTATTTCACTCACTTTTGAACCAAGTTCCTCACCTTTTCCAATACGTTCATGCAATACATTGATAAATGCTATTTCATCTTTGTTAGCAGCATTGTTTCGGTTACGTGGCTTATCGCTTACTCTCTTTATGCTAACATTATATTCCTTAGCCATGCTGTCTGTAAGTGGATATGCTCGAGTATTACAGAAATCAACTGCGTGTGGGGCACCTTTAGATTTGATTGCTCCCATTAGGTTTTTACCTAGCACAGCTTTAGTACCCATGGCATATTCTCTTCCAAGTTCTTCGTAATCCATTGACTGATCTTCACCATTAATCATCGCCATTTTACCTGCTTTACCCCATTGCTCAGCTGTCATATCATTTTCAAACATATACTCAGCAATTATTCGGATATCTTCATCAGGTAATGGCATACGTGGCATAAGTCCAAAATTACGAATAGCTCCTTTTAGTTTAGCTTTTGCTTCAGTTGGCTCTTTGAGGAAGCTACTGATATCTGCTACGAACTCTTCTCTAGTAATACCGTCTCGCATATAGTGGGGACGAATCTTATAAATAGGGGGGCCTGTTCTTGCCTTATTGTCTATCTCTCTTTCAGGTGAATGACATGTAAAGCAAGTTGTGCTAATGATACGTAGTGCTTTTCTGTTTTCGTCTTTCTTCGATATATCTGTATTATCTTTTGCATTCGAATCATCGCATGCTATTACGGAGAATAACATGGCGATAATTGCAGTAAATGATATTAGGAAATTTTTTTTCATTTGAAAAATTCAGTGTATTGGTTGAGTGATGTCTCTATTTCTTCAACTTTAGCTGATTTATCAGCATCTGTGCTTGCATCTTTCATTCCTTTTACCAATCCTAATAATGGCTCTAACCAATGATGTAACTGATTATGTGGCTCACCGTCCATCGTGCAGCCTTTTATTAACTCATTTACATCTGCTTCTAGGTTAGTTGATAGTTTTTGGTAATCGTTATCTTGTTTGTAAGAAGCAATTTCTTTCTTCATTTCACTAACTTTATCATTCGTATGCTTATCAGCAGTCCATTTCTGTCCATTATTCAGCATTATATTAGTCATTGTAGAATGGTCGTTATGTCCGTGCCCCTCATGACTTTCGTTTCCTTCATCTCCGTGATCGTGACCTGAGTGATCATCTGCATGTTCGTGCATTTCGTGTGCGTCTTCGTGGCCTTCGCCACCTTCATTTGAGCATCCGAAGAGTAATAAACCCGCTGTTAGTAATCCGATTATATAGTTCATTTTTTCAAACCCTTTTTGTATTTAATAAATGATGAAATTAGCAAAATTCCAGTGAATATTGTTCTAAATATAATTGCTTTGATTGTCTTTGGCTCGTGTATTCCGCCATTATCTATATAAAACCAAAAAGCTATAGAAGCACCAAAAAGTATAACAAATGAAAGGGCAAGATATTGCCAGTTCCATTGCTTCTTTCTTAGGAAATCAATAGCTGTTACGATATATAAGAAGCTACTAATGAAATTAGCCCAGACTATGAAATCAACATAGTTACCTTCCATTTCTCTCATACCAAATAGGTCGAATATCACAGACCCACTAAGCATCAGCGTTAGTGCACCGAGTAGGAACAGGACGGTTAGAAGTATTTTATCTGTTATATTCATGGTGTTATCAATTTGATTAGGTTATTTATTACTCTTTTCCCATCTATTTGAATATTGAAATTCATATTTGATATTGTCCATTTATACATTTGCAATCGGAATGAACCCATTACTATATGCATCAATTCCTCAGGTGCCATCGTATTTATGAATTCTCCTCTTGATTGTCCTTCTGCAACAACAGGGATTAGGTTTTTCATATTAACTGCCATTATTCTCTGTATAGCTTCATTGATTTTCTGACTCTCTTCGAATAGTCCATCTGAGAATACAGCTACGGCGAAATTTGGATTAGCTTCGAAAAAGTCTAGTTGACTTTGGAAAACTGCAACCAATTTTTGTATCGAAGGTTCTTCACTTTTACAAATCTTGGTCAAACGCAAATTCATGTTTTCTGCTAAATAACTAAGCATTGCAATTATAATATCTTCCTTACTTTTGAAATGCCTGTAAACAGCACTTTCGGAGAACTCCATTTCTTTAGCAATATTCTTGATAGTTAGACCACTCACACCTTTTTCGGTTAATAGCTTACTCGAAGCTTCTATTATCTCTAATTGCCGGTCTGTTATTTCTGCTATCATCGCTCTATCACTAATTTTCTTGTTTCAGTTTGGTTTGTAGTTTCAATAGTAAGGAAATAAATACTTCCATTTACTAATCCTTCCACAGCTTTCGAATACGTATGTTTACCTGCTGTTTGATTCGTAAACATAATATCATCTACTAGCTTACCTTCTATATCAGTAATTCTTATTTTAACATTATCATTTCTTGTAAGGTTGTACTCTATATTTATAAGTTTCTTACTTGGATTAGGATAAATATTAAACTCTAAGTCACTAATGCTAGATTCATTAATTTCATCAACTGATGCTTTTGTACCAGTGCTTAAATAAACTTTGAATATTTGATTATTTGCTGCACTTTGTGAGCCATCATTAAATGTAAATATATTAGGTGCAGTACTACTTATACCCCCATATATATAACCGATTAATATATTGTCACCAGACAATTCATCTAGTTTGAATACCCCGTTATCATATTGTTGTAGATTAAGATTGGGAATAAATTCCCCTCCAGCTCCTAGTAATGAGGGCATCACAGCAGGCATTTTGTATTCTGCCATATTGCCGTCTTTGTCTCTCGTTACTCTTGCTATAGTATTGACAAAAGGTACATTGTTGTCTTGAACTAGTGTACCGCCATTATCATAAAACTGTGCTATACCACCGAAAAATAAAGTATGCATCATATTTTCAGATTCAGAATAAAGTGGAAGAACAGGGCAGTGATAATGATTATAGTATTGTTTGAAATCGTTATTGACTTTGTAATTATCCAAGCTAACATTGACACAATTCAAAAAGGGTAAATCAGCATCTTCTCTGAAAACTCCAGAGAACATAGTAACTCCTTCTTCTCCATTTGGCATAATCTGCTGTACTGCGTTGTAATCTCTTCGATGAAGATTATTCTTGTCTATATGAGATGGTAGATGTTCTATAGTTATAGTTTTTCCATCATCATTTATATTAAAAATACGAATTGCATTCGTGTATTCTTGAGTAAAACCTGGTCCGTGATTTGGTCCCATAGGGTTATATCTACCAAGAAATTTTTGACCACCAAGTAGATAGAATCGATTATTTATTTTTGATAAATGGCCACCAGTAACTTGAAATAGAGGGTCATTTATTTGTCTGAAATAATTCTCAATACTTTCGCCGTTTATTATAGCTTCTATTGTCTCTTTTACATCTATTGCAGTTAGGTTACCGTAAGTTGTATGGTCTCCTTTAGTGCTACTATAACCGTATCCACCTATGCAATACAGGTAATCTCCTTCTTGTATGAACTCCATATTAGTTGAGCTTAGTTGCTCTCGGATACTAACAGGGAGTGAGCTTAGACTGCTTACCCACTTTTGTTTGTTCTCAGGGTCGATAACTATGAGTTGATTATTGTTTCCAGCAACATCGAATGCCCCAAAAGGTTGTCTCTGATGAAGCCCATCTAACCTACCACCTACAACCAACCACTTACCTTCGTATTGAGCAAAAGCGAATGACTGTATTCCACCTAATTCGTTGAACTCTATGGGTTCGACATTAACTGTTATCTGTGAATCATTCGAATAGAGATTCAGATAAAGAAAGAATATTATAATATTTACAAAGATATTGTTTTTCATAGACCTATTTAATTGTTTTCATTTTAAAAAAAGATGTACCTAACCAAATAACTGAGGCAGTCATAGCAATAGCCCCTAGCTTACCTTCCATATTTAAGTTGGTGAGTACTTACTAACTAATAAAACGAAGAAGTAAAATCCAAATTGTAAGTATATTAATTTTTCTATTTATTTAGAAGGAGGCAGTATCAACTATGCCCGATTAGAGCATTTCTTGATACTTATACAAAGGTCTAAACTATAGCAGAGATATTTTACTTATTACCTAAGAATTTCTTCTTTTTCTTATAATTGAATTTACTTTCGTCTCTGTTTCTTGAAGATGGATTTGGTTTACTTCTTTGTCTATTTGCTCCACCACCATTTTGTTTCTTAGTTGGTGGGGCATCTTCTAACTTAGGTTCGTAACCTTCGATTATTCTTCTATCGAATTTTTCACCTAAGAGTTTTTCGATTCCAGCAACATAATCTACTTCATCATGAGCTACTAGTGAGATAGCTTCTCCGCTGGCTCCAGCTCTTCCTGTACGTCCTATTCGGTGGACATAGTCTTCGGGTACGTTTGGTAACTCAAAGTTTATAACGTGTGGTAACAAAGGAATGTCTAAGCCCCTAGCAGCAATATCAGTTGCAACTAATATTCTTATTGAGCTAGTCTTGAAGTCTTCTAGAGCTTTAGTTCTAGCCCCTTGACTTTTATTACCGTGTATAGCTGCTGCACTTATGTTAGCTTTATTGAGCTTTTCAGCTATTTTATTTGCTCTATGTTTTGTTCTTGTAAATACTAGTACTTGTTTCCAATTACCTTCATTTATCATATTTATCAATACATTTAGCTTGTCGTTTGTATCGACTCTGTATGCTGTTTGTATGATTTTGTCAACTGTACTATTCTCTGGTTCTGCTTCTACTAGCTTCGGATTGTTCATGAATTTTTTAGCTAGCTTTTTGATATCTGATGAGAAAGTAGCTGAAAATAATAGATTTTGACGTTCTTCTGGTAATAGAGCTAATATCTTATTAATATCACGAGCAAAACCCATATCCAACATACGGTCAGCTTCATCTAAAACTAAAAATTCTACTTTATCAAGGAAAAGCAACTTCTGATCAACTAGATCTAATAATCTACCCGGAGTTGCTATTAGTATATCTATACCTTTTTTGATTCTTGCAACTTGTTTCATTTGCTTAACACCACCAAAAATCACAGTAGAATTTAAATCTAGAAATTCACTGTATGATTCTACACTTTCGTGTACTTGAGCTGCTAACTCTCTAGTAGGTGTAAGCACTAAAGCTCTCACAGGTTTTTTACCTGATTGATTAGTTTGGGATAGTATCTGGAGCATTGGTAGTGTGAACCCTGCTGTTTTGCCTGTCCCAGTTTGTGCAGACGCTAGCACATCTTTGCCTGCTAAAATGTGTGGTATTACTTTTTTCTGAATTGGAGAAGGTGTATCGTAACCTTGTTTTTCTACTGCGCGGAGGATGGATTCTGATAATCCTATATTTTCAAATGACATATTTTAATTAATTAATTCTAAATAAGTGAAAGTTCAACACGTAAGTTAGTTATAAATAGCATCAAAGCAGTAGTTTTTATTTTTTTACTTTGAAATGACTATTGAATTATTACAAAAAATTGAAGGGGGTTGTTTAGATTTTTTATAAGAATTTAAGTATATTGGAAATAATAATAAAGACAGGATATACGAATGTTCGTATATCAATATAGTTGTAGCAAATTTGAAAAAACGACCTATTGACAAAGACAATCCAAATAATATTTAAGCATTACCTAATT
Organism: Ignavibacteriota bacterium; assembly: GCA_024636855.1. Lineage (GTDB taxonomy): Bacteria > Bacteroidota > Ignavibacteria > Kapaibacteriales > UBA2268 > PGYR01. Next base: position 7,926 of record JAGXGG010000018.1, read on the forward strand.
GGATTGACCGCCCTAATAATTGGAACATGGATTATTGGAGAAATTCCTAGATGGTACACGATTGAACGTGACCTTATCCAATGGATTGTTTCCTTTCTATCGATTCCGTTAATCGGACTGTTCTTTTCGTGGAGAACAAACATTCGACTTCAAAAAACTGAACGAAAATTGTATCTCTATTCGGTACTCATTCTCTTCATGACTTGGATATTGACCTTGTATTCAAAAGCGCTTATAATGGGACTATACTCGACTTTTGAAAAAGGACAAGAGCAGATTCTTGAAGCCATTGCTGGTTATACAATATATCAGCTTTGGATTTATGGCGGACTAGGTCTAGTTCATGGATTTTTAGGCGGAATATTATTGAATTACGACTTGAAAAAGAACATTGAAAAAAATAAAAAACACTATGCACAACATGGCATATAGCTTATAGCGGGTGAACGGCTGTCAGCAAGGTTTTGGCTTCGTAGCCAGCTTTGGTTTCGCCGCGGTGGACAGGAAAGTGCTTCAAAACCGCCACAATCCATAGCCAAACCGTTGTAGAGCATTTAAAAATGACAGAAATTGACGACATAGAATTAGTCAAAAGAATAAAATAAATCCAATCAATTTTTATTGAGTTGTATAGAATTTAATGTTCTATTAAGAGGCAGATATTATCCCATAGGGATATAATATTAGTAGCTATTTGCTGTATTAATGGAATTAACTACTCCATAGGAGTAGAATAAATTATTCAACTACTACGTAGTTGTGGTTGTTGTTTTCCACGAGTAGCTACTAATATTAAACACCTAACGGTGTTTTAAAAATACTTGAATTCGAATTGTATGATTACTAAATTTTTTCAGGAAGAAGTTTCACTTTCCTTAATGACATTTAAAATGTTCGTAGGGTTGTTCGCATGAGTTGCAGTAGTAGAGGGATTTGCAAGCAGTGGCAGAGAACTCAGCTCTTAGTTCAGTTTCCTCAGAGCTACAAAAAGGACATGGGACGAAGTCCTTATGGTTTATTATATTATCTAGACTAAATTCATTAGTCTTAGTAGGTGGGGCTATTCCGGATTCTTTTAGTCTTTGCTTGGCATCATCACTCATCCAATCAGTAGTCCAAGCAGGGGATAGGACGGTATCTATTTTAACACCGACTATGCCATTTTCTTTCAATTCTTCTACTATTCTTCTACGAATTTCGTACATAGCAGGGCACCCAGAGTAAGTAGGGGTAACAGTGACAATGACTTGGTCATCTACTATCTTTACCCCTCTCAATATTCCCATATCAGCTATACTCAGTGCCGGTATTTCAGGGTCGCTGACATTATCTAATAATTTTAATATTTTCTCTTCAGTTACTACCATTGAGCATCTGGCATTGACCTTGGTAAATACTGCATAGTAGCTAGTATATGACCCATATACTCTGTGTGTCGTCCATCTCGTCCACCTGATTGCATCCAAACGTTTGGATCCATTTCTTCAAGCTCAGATTCTACTAGTATTTTGTTAAGTGTTTTGTAGTATTCATCGCGGAATTTACTAACATCGGGTGCTATACCTGCCCCTACTAATATATCATCTACTTCATCAGTGTAGAATAGCTCACCAGTGTATTGCCACAAGAACTCTATGGCATCACGCAATCTGCGGTTGCTTTCTTCTGTTCCACCACCTAATCTGAGCATCCATTCGTGACTATGACGTAGGTGGTATTTGGTCTCTTTTATAGATTTTTCGGCTATTGCTTTTAGGTCAGCGTCTTTACTATTTATCATCTCACCATATAGTAATATCTCGAATACATCGAATATTAGTTGCTTCACTATAGTATGAGCAAAATCTTCGTTGTCTAGCTCTACTAGCAATACATTCCAATACTCTCTTTCATCACGGAAGAAAACCCAATCATCAGCTGTTACTTCTTCATCGCTCAATTCTGCAACTTTCTCGTAATATAGTTTTGCTTGACCTAATAAATCGAGAGAAATATTTGTTAGAGCAATGTCTTCTTCGAGAATAGGACCATGTCCACAAAGCTCAGATAACCTTTGAGAAAGTATCATCCGATCATCAGCAAGTCTTAATAAATACTCCTTTTGAGCTTCTTTTATTTCATCAGTGTACATCTACATTTACCCCTTTTGGAATTTTGTAAAATGTAGGGTGACGATATACTTTATCATTTGCTGGGTCAAAGAAAGGCCCCATATCTTCTGGAGTACTAGCCGTTATAGCATCAGCAGGTACTACCCATATAGCTGTGCCTTCTTGTCTACGTGTGTAAACGTCTCTAGCATTTTGTAGTGCTTGCTCTGCATCAGCAGCGTGTACACTACCTACATGACCGTAAGGGCGACCAGATTTAACTTGTAGGAAGACCTCCCATAGAGGCCATTGTGTATCTTTATTTTCAGTTGTCATTTTCTTTTCCTGTTGAATTTATGCTACTTTTGTTTTCTTTTTTAGAGCGTATGCTGCTGCGGCATCTCTTACCCATTTGCCATTGTCGTGAGCAGCGTTTCTATCTTTCAGACGCTTTCTATTCATTATTCCATTACCTTTGATTACGTTGAAGAATTCATCCCAATCAACTTCACCAAATTCCCATTGCTTAGTTTCCTCATTATATTTCAAATCCGGGTCAGGTATAGTTAGACCACGAGCATGAGCTTGAGGAACTGTCATAGTAATGAATTTCTGTCTTAGAGAGTCATTACCTTCTGCTTTTATTCCCCATTTTAGGGCTTGCTCAGAGTGAGGTGAATCTGCATCCGAAGGTCCAAACATCATAATAGATGGCCACCACCAACGATTGAGGGCATCTTGTGCCATTTCTTTTTGTTCTTCTGTCCCATTACACAGCTCAGCTATTATCTCGTAACCTTGTCTATTATGGAATGCCTCTTCTCGGCATATACGCACCATAGCACGTGAGTAAGGTCCATAGCTAGTACCAATTAAGCTTACTTGGTTTACCATTGCTGCGCCATCAACTAACCAGCCTACGGCTCCCATATCTGCCCAAGTCAAAGTCGGATAATTGAAAATAGAAGAGTATTTTGCTTTGCCGTTATGAAGAGCTTCTAGCAATTCTTCTCTGCTCGCACCTAGTGTTTCAGCAGCAGAATATAGATATAACCCATGACCTGCTTCGTCTTGTACTTTAGCAGTAGCTATTAACTTTCTTCTTAGCGAAGGAGCTCTTTGTATCCAATTGCCCTCTGGTAGCATACCTACTATCTCGCTATGAGCATGTTGCGACATCATTCGAATTAGATTCTTACGGTAAGCATCAGGCATCCAATCTTTGGGCTCTATTTTCTCACCAGCATCTATTTTTGCTTGGAACTCTTCTAGTCTTTTTAAATCTTCCATTTTCAATTCATTTTTTTCTTTTACAATTTTCTAATATAATCTATTTACGGAATAAAAGCAATGTTATTTAGTAGAGGGTGTTTTTTTCTTTATTATTGAGATTAGTATTATTGCAATGAATGTTTTAATATATTAAGTGTATTTAGTATATTATAGACCTAATTTAAAACAAAATCCACGAAACACAATGAAAAATCTAATTTTAATATTTACTCTTGCTACATTTATAACTCTGCAAGCTAAAAATGATATAGTTGTCAGACAGAATGTTACAGATACTATAAAGCACGGTGACAACGAAGGTAGAGATTTCGTTGTAGCTTTCCCATATAATGACTCCAAAGATTTGGAGAAAAAGGTCTTAACCATATATGTAATTTCACAAGTAGAAACTATTGTTACTGTTTACAGCGATGCATTAAGACGTTATATAACAAGTAAAGTAACTCCAGGTGAAATAACTGAATTTTCAACCAAAAACGAGCTCATTGCTTGGGCTTCTGAAGTTTATTCATTTGAAAAACCGATAGATTTAGGAATTAGAATTATAGCAAAAGATCCCGTTAAAGTATATGTCCTTAGCTCCAAACTTCAAACCACTGAGGGCTATATGGCAATTCCAATTAGGAAGTGGGGAACTGAATACATTCACAATAGTTACTATGACTTCAACGAGGAAGAGAACTGGGGTGGCGGTTTCGTTGTTTTAGCCAATGAAGATGATACTAAAATCAATATTAAGTTAAAAGATGGGGCAAATAATGAGGTTGGATTTGGTCAAACAACTGGAAAAAGAAAGCATGGAGATGAGATTACAGTCACCTTAAACCATGATCAGGTCTATGCAGTACAAGGAAATGGAGCTACTTCAGGAGTTTTTGATTTGAGTGGTAGCTCAATAAGTGCTAATAAACCAATCGGTGTAATATCTTACCACAATAGAGCAAAAATACCTGTTACTACTAGTTTTCTCGAAAAGGATTTTCTAGTTGAAATGATACCACCCATTAGTGCTTGGGGTAAGGAATATTTTACTTTAGAATATCCACGTTATGAAGATAAGGGGGACTACTATCGAGTAATAGCTGGAGAAGACAATGTCACTTTCAATGTGGTTTCTTATGATAAATA
>JAGXGG010000005.1 GCA_024636855.1 Ignavibacteriota bacterium
AGATGTGTATAAGAGACAGGGTATATGTATAGTCCTGTTATTAGGGTCATTTGATGACATTTCTTCAGTTGCGTCAACTTCAATAAGAGTAGTATTCTTATTCGAAAGTGAATCAAGTGATGTTTCTAAAACTTTATTTATATCTTTGAGGTCTAAATCAGTAGAGTATATTTTTACATTTCTATCAGATAGAACGTTAACTTTCCCTCCATCCTCTGTAGTTTCATAAGAGTTTAACATGATGACATTCACATCGTCAGACTCTCTAAGGAGTAAGTCTTTTAAGTAAGCGTCATCAGACTCTCTAAGTAGTAAATCCTTAACGTAATGGTCTTTTTCTGACTCTTTATAGATAAGTTTATCAGTATGGACTACTTCGCCTTCTAGTATATTTGTATTAGAGTCTAACATATCAGAATCTTGCATCGTTGTTGTTTCGAATCTAAATAAACCATCCTTATTACTTTTCATGTACCTATCCACACTCGCTTCTACATTGCCTTTCTTAAACAAAGTTAGAGTCTTAAACCCAGTGGAAGTAGTCACCATAGCTGGAGTAGGCAGTGCATCACGATCTTCATCTTTGTCATAGTAGTCGCGTTGCTTTTCGTTATTCTTCTTAATAGTATATGTATACTTGTCAAATGCATTGACCTTGAAATTTTTGCCATTTATTTCTATACCTAGCTTTGCTAACTCATCTTTGGTCAGCTTTAGCGAGTTCACGGACTTTATGTCTATTTTCTCTTCAGTCCAGTTCAGGTCTCTTGGTTTCTTGTTTGTTTCTTGTTCCTTCTCTGATAGAAGTGCTATCGAATTATCAGCACTCGGTAACTTGTCTTCTGTCCAATTCAGATCTTTCGGTTTCTCATTTGGTTCTTCTTTAGTTTGCTCTACTAATGCTGCTGAACTTCCTTTATTAGGTTGTTCTACTTTATTAGTTGGATTGGATAAACTCAATATTGCTATAGTAGCGATTGTCGCCACAGATGTTATAAGTGTCGTTATCATAGGAAACGCCTTTATTTTGTTGTACAAATTAGTTGCAATGCCCCCATCGCTCAATTTGCCATAAAGCAGTTTCTTCGCATCGTCCTCTTCGTATATGGGCTCTACGTTCCTTGCTTTTTCAAAATATTTGTCCAATTCACTCATTTGGATACCTTTTGGTTATACGCTCGTTCGCTCTCATTATCTATTGGGATAGTTTTTTTTTCGATTAGTATTTCAGTTAGCTTCTCTCTGCCTCTTTTCAGTCGTGATTTGACGGCCGATTCGGTGCATTGCTGCATTTCGGCTATCTCTGCTATTTTGAAACCAGAGATTTCGAATAGCACTATCGCTTCTTTCTGTTCCTCTGGCAATAGCTCCAAAGCTGAGTACAGATTTTGTACATCTAACTCCACTTCGGCTACATTCCACGATATCAAAGAGTCTTCACTCAGCTCACTTTGGTAATCTATTCGTCCATTGCGAACTATTCCATTTTTGTAGAGTCTACTGGATATGGTAAACAAATAGCTTTTGAAAGCCTTGGGTTCTCTGACTTGTCCAAAGTTCTCATAGGCAATCAGCAAAGTCTCATTTATAATGTCCTTCGCATCAAAAGAGCTATTCGCCATCGCCATAACAAATCGGGACAAGTCCTTTCTGATTGGCTCGAATAGTTCTAAAAAAGCTTTTTGTTTTTGATTACTCATCTAATCCTGTTTATCATCTACATAACATAAGTGCGATGAAACTGAAAAAAGTTGCAGAGTAATATAAGAAAAGTTGTGAGTGATTGGAAAAATATTCGAAATACTTGTGTAAATACTAAGCATAGAGAAGATTAGATAATGGTGGGGGTGATTGTCGAAGTAAAGAATTTCTATTCTACGACCCGTTGGCTGAGCGGAGTCGAAGCCAAAAAGGTAAACTTTAGTTTATAAATCATTCCTTCTCTAATTTTTTAATAAACTCTTCTAATGCTGAAATCTCACGAAAGTTAAAACCATTTGTACGTGTACACATATCTACCCAATAAAACTCATCACTATTTGAGAGATATCTCATATTAAAAGACTCTCCGAAATAACTTTCTTTTTGAGCAAATATAATATAATTATGCCCAGTAATAAACTCAAAACCACAATTCCCTCCACTATTTCCAGTATAAATAGTCAAAGTATCATGATTAGAACTCCCTTTATAAATCTTTTCAATCTCGACCAATACTTTTACCATAGGAAAGTCCGTTAAGTGGCTATCTATTGAATCAAGTGGTGTCCCAGATTCTAATAACTGATTTATAGCTACCTTATTAGAAAGATGAACTAATTCTGCTCTTACGACTAGTCCTTGTACTATAATATCTGCCTTACTATATGCTTCTTCTAGAGAATCCTTTTTGATGCAAGAACATCCAAAAGCATTTTGAATTGTTATTCCAAAGAAGAGAAACACAATTAGCATTAATAATTTTTTCATTTCAAACTCCAGTCTTATAAATCTATTCTACTCCTACGGAGTAGTTTTTTGGTAGGTTATTCTCTTGCTACTAATATTACATCCCTACGGGTTATATCTTTAGACGTGCTGCTTTTGATATTCCTAATTCATAAAACCAACTCCGCTAGGAGTTGAATATTAGTAGCACAGAAATCATAAATACCAAACCTACCCCGTAGGGGTAGAATAATCTATCGGAGGACATATCTTAATCATATTCTGTTCAAATTTCAATTTTAAAATGGAACATCATCGTCATCTTCTTCAAATTTGTTATCTTCGGAATACTTAATTTCAATTAATTCTTTGTTTTCTTTTATCCATTGCTCACCTATAGAAGTTAATTTACAAAACTGTGAAGCTTCTCCATTATTCCATTCATCATATTGTAAAACAACCTCAATCATCATTTTTTCAACTAGTAATCTAATTGCTAATCCAGAAGCAGCTTCTGTAAATCCAGATTTATTCATATTACTTTTTAAATGATAAGCAGAGTAGCCGTCATCAGGTGTTAATGTATTCTCAAGTATTATTAATAGCATAGCTATTTCATAACTTTCAAGACCTTCCTTAGTTTTTACAGGCGATTTTTTTATGTGTTCATTTAATAGCGACGTTTTTAAATAAGCATCCAACTTAGATTTAATATCAGTTTTAAGTTTCTCGAAATCACTTGATGATCCCGTGTTGTATTTTGTCACATGTCTGTGCTGTATATCAAAAGGATATTTATCAGTTCGCTCTTCTGAACAAACTAGAATAACTTCTTTATTTAAGGCTAATGCAAAACCTAACTCAAACCAAACGTTTGGATTGTCTAAAGTAATATCGGCAAAACAGATTCTTGCTTCTTTAATACCTCTTTCTATATCATCAATCGGTACTCTTACAGAAAGATCTTTATCCACTCTATATGGTTCTAAACCAGCTTCAAAAATTACTTTTGAATATATATCCTTATACCTTCTATCAAACTTGTCATTATCAAAAGGTTGTATTACAAAACATTTTTCCATTTATTATTCCTAAATAAATTCAAGTAAAAAAATAAAGCTTATTTATAATGGTTCTTGTAAGTCTCTGATAGAATCAGAGTATAAAAGTTGGTGATTCTTTGAGGATTCCCACCAGCTCTTTGGAAAAACAAAATTATTTAACCAATAGTCTGAATATGCTTGTTTCATTTGTTTTGCACAAATTTCATAGGGGATTCTACCAACTCCTGTACCTAAAGAGCAGATAGAGATTTTTCTTATTCTTGGTTCTTTCTTTACTAAACTAAATATTGCTTTTGAAGCTAAATAAATATTTATATTCTCGGGATCTAAAATCATAGGGACTCTCATAGTAGGAGCTGAAATACAGAATGGTATTTCATCATATTCCGTTTCTATTAATTCAGCTTGCCCAACTAATAGCTCACCATTATATTTTTCTTTAATTTGTGTTTGGAGTTTGTCTTGCAATTGCCATCCTATTTTTTGCGAAAACGTCATATCAATCCCGCCATCCATAAATCCAAATGAATTAGCTGGTGAAACTATACAGTCGGTTTCTAATGAAAATATATCCCCATGATGGATGTAAACATCTTCACAATTTTCGAAGTATTGTCTCCAAAAATTGCACATTTGCGCATTTCTTGAGATTAATTGAATCTTCATAATTATTAACTCTTATTTTCTTTTTCTTCCCTTCCCTTAAACTCTTAGCTGTAAGGTACAAAAGTGATATAACCTGATCGCTCATGTGAACCCTTATGTTGATATAGCCAACCTCCAGGTACTCTTAGAATATGAATTCCTCCGTAAATTCTTTTTTCCTCATGTAATTTTAAATCATGTATATTAGTATCTGACATCCCAAACTCTCCTTTTTTTTTTAAAACCTAATTTGTTACTTCCTCAATATAAGAAATTCCAATTAATTATAACTCCATAATCTGTAAATCACCCCAAACCCTCAATCATCGTAAAAAACTGGTCTTCGTTGAGGACAGGGACACCGAGTTTAACAGCTTTGTCGTATTTGCTGCCGGGGCTGTCGCCTACTACTACGTATGAGGTTTTTTTACTGACCGAGCCGGTTTGTTTACCGCCTAGGTTCTCGACTATCTGACCGGCTTCTTTGCGGGTCATACGCACTAGCTCGCCTGTGAATACGAAGCTCTGTCCGGCTAATGCGTCAGATTGTGGTTTGTCCGATTCATCTGACTCGAAGATAAGTCCAGCTCGTTTTAGCTTCCCGATTATGTTTAGCTCATCTTCATCATTGAAATAATCCACGACTGATGCTGCCATCACATCGCCGACTTCGTGGATTGCTTTTAGTGTGTCGTAGTCGGCATTTTCAAGCTCGGTAACTGTCTTGAAATTCTTGGTTAGTAGTTTAGCTCCCTTCTCACCGATGAATCGGATACCTAGTCCGAATAGAACACGGTTGTAGGTTTGCGATTTGCTCTTTTCTATTGCTTCGAATAGCTTGGTGGTGCTTTTCTCGCCCCATCCCTCTAGTTCTTGCATTTCGTCTCGGTATTGCTCCAAATCATATATATCAGCGACATTATTCAGCCATCCCTTCTCTACGAAATCGTCGATTATTCGCTCGCCCATACCGTCTATGTCCATAGCATTTCGTGATACGAAGTGTTCTATTTTTCTTTTGATTATAGTTTTTGAGCTTTTA
>JAGXGG010000019.1 GCA_024636855.1 Ignavibacteriota bacterium
GTATAGTTCATATATTCTTTTTTCAATTGGATTGGGAATATTAGTGTATGGAATTGCTTATTTTTTAGTTCATGAAGTCTTTATTCACAAGAGATTGAAATGGTTCAAGAAAACTAATAATCATTATCTAACGGTTTTAAGAAAAGCTCATTATTCACATCACAAGCATTTAGGGAAAGAGGACGGGGAGTCTTTTGGAATGCTTATAGTTAACTCGAAATACTTTAAATAAAAAAAATAGCTGTCTGAAAAGACAGCTATTTAAACTTTGAATTATTTTTAAACTAATTGAATTTATTTAGTCGTTGTGGTTGTATCTCTTCTGATATCATCGTCCCAAGGATCCAATAATGAATCGTCTGAATGGTCTACTGGTTCCTTATCCCAATAAGCAGGTAATAATACACCACCTTCTTCTGGTGAAAATTCATTGTAAAAGTCAACTGCTGTTACAAATTGATCGTGATTATTTAGTACATTATCCACTTGTTGTCTATTGTCAAGAGCTATATCATAAATATTTTCTTGAGTATAGTAGTTGCCAGGCATTAGTAATGCAAGATACCAAACGATTGCTAATAAAATTTCCATTTAAATCACCTATAAATTATAATTATTAATATTTTTCTTGTTAGTTTAGTTTATAAACAACGATATTTGTGCCAAAGAAATAATATTTAAATTGAATTAATTACTAAGTTTATATATATTAAAGAAATGAGAAAGTGAATATGGAAAATTTAAAAAAATTTATTTATGATTTTAAAATTAATCAAAAGTAATAATTAGATGTTTGGAATGGACAATATTAGCCACAATAAATTAACAAAAATTTATATTTTGCTAATTTATTTATTTATGATACTTTTGAATGTAGAATTGTTTTCCTCAATACCCTCCGATTCGGTAGATTATTATGAAAAAAATATAAACAAATATCCAAAGTCAGTGAAAATAGATATTCTCACAGACTTATCGCAATACTACAGCAAATTTGATACCAAAAAGTCTATAGGGTTTTTATATCAAATATTGAATTATTCAATAGAATCGCAAGACACTCTTAGTATTATTAAATCTGAATTCAGGATAGGATACGTATTTCATATGAACCCGTCAATTGTGAAACAATCAATTGATAGCGCTAGAACCCATTACTTTAATGCACTTATACTACTTGATGGAAATGAAGATTTAGATTATAGATTTAAAACTTATCTTCAACTTGGTAAATTATACCAAGATAAAAACCTTCAAACTTCGCAAGTATATTATGAAAAAGCTCTAAAGATAGCAGAAGATGTTGAATATGATTATAATCTATTACTATTACTCTCACAGAGAATTGCTTACTTAAATCTAAAGCTTAATAGATATCAAAAAGTTATTTTTCATGGCTTAAAAGTTATAGAAATCTATAATATACTGAAGAAAGAAAAAGAAAAAATATCTTACCTTAACTACATTGGTAATTCATATTTTCAAATGGGTAAATATGAAAAAGCTCTAAACTATTTCTTTCAAGAGTTAGAACTCAGAAGAAAGTATAATGTCAACCCATTGAATGATGATTTTCTAGATCAATTAGCAAAAGTATATACGGCAATGGGGCAATATGATAAAGCTCTAGAATATCATAGAAGGGCTTTAAGAATTTTTGAAAATCAAAAAAATATGGATAAAAAAGAAAAAAAATCAATTATTGCCCAATATTATTTGAAAATAGGTTTAGTCTACTATTTAAAGAGTAATTACAATAAATCTCTTGATTACTATAAGCAAGCTTTAGATTTAATAGGAAATGAAAAGGATGAAGCAAGTCTCAAAGGAAAATCCATAATCTATAATAATATGGCCTTAAACTATAAATCACTTGGGTCAGTTGAAAAGGCATTAGATATAATTAGAAAAAGTGAAGAAATAATCAATACAATTGGTTTAGACAATTATGAATTTTATACACTTACTTCTTTTTCCGAGATTTACTCTAAACTGAACAAGTTCGAAGATGCTGAAAAATACTTATTGAAAGCCATTGAAATTGCAAGAAAAGAAGAGAACACAAATGATGAAAAAAACTCGATATATCTTTTATATGAGTTATATAAGAAGTTCAACAGATTCGAATCTGCATTAAATACTTATCAAAATTATAAGAACATGTCCGATTCGTTGATAAATTTAGAAATGACTGACAAACTTGTAGAATTCCAAACAGTTTATGAGATGGAAAAAAGAAATCAAGAGAACGAAGCTCTTAAAACAGTTAATAGACTACAAAGAGAGAGAGCAGAATTAGAAAGACAATCGTTCATATTAACATCATTATTTTCTTTGTTAGTGATAATAGTTCTAATGGTTTTATTCTATTTCAGAAAAAGAGCAACTAATGTATTAGTAGTGAGTAATATAACTATCGAGGGTCAAAATGCAAGATTACTTGAGTTAAATGAAAATTTACGAAAAAGTGAATCTACTCTCAGACACTCAAATACCACAAAAGATAAATTTATTTCAATTATTGCACATGATCTAAAGAATCCAATGCATTCGATAGGTTTTAGTGCTGATTTGATGATAAATTATTTCGACAATTTAAATGATGATAAAAAGAAAGATCACCTCAGAGGAATTTATAAAACATCAAATCATGCTTATGATTTATTAGAGAATCTTCTACATTGGGCAATGGCTCAAAGTAAATCAATGCATTTTGAACCATATGATATAAATGTGGGTGAAATAATAAAAGACGTAGTTGATTTAAGCTATAGCTCAGCTGAAAATAAGAACGTTAGCATAATAAATCATATAAGTACTCCTTATAAAGTTTATGCTGATAAGAATATGATAGAGACCGTAGTAAGAAATTTATTATCAAATTCTATCAAATTTAGTAATGAAAATGGTACTATTGAATTATCATTCTATATAGTAAATGAATATGCTATTATTGAGATTACAGATAATGGTGTAGGTATTCCCGAAAAATCTTTAGAAAAATTATTCAAAATTGAAGAACAGATATCAACACCAGGAACTATGAAAGAATCTGGAACTGGATTAGGTTTACTACTCTGTAAAGAGTTTGTGAATATAAACAGGGGAGATATATGGGTAGAAAGCATATATGGTCAAGGTGCCACCTTTAAGTTCACTATTCCAATGAATAAAAATGCTAAGTTCGTAAGTAAAGAAGAAATACAACAGACATTGAAAGGACTAAATTAGTGAAAGCCAAAAAGTTTCCTCATTCATTATTATTAGTATCAATTGTTCTAGTTTCGTTAGTAGTTATGACCTGGATAATACCTGCAGGTAAATACGAAACTAAAACTATCGAAATTGGTGGTATGACTAAGAATGTAGTTATACCTGATTCTTATAAAGAAGTAGAACCTAATTATCAAGGGTTAGAACTATTCTATGCACCTTTAGAAGGTTTTGTATCTGCAGCAGACATAATTGCATTTGTTTTCTTAGTAGGAGGAGCTTTCTCAATAATCAATAGAACTGGTGCTATTAATGCAGGTCTTTATAAAGTAATTGAGATAACTAAAAAGAAAGAATCTCTTAGACATTTTGTAATACCAATATTGATGCTTTTATTCTCCATAGGAGGAGCTACATTCGGTATGGCAGAAGAAGTACTAGTGTTTCTTATGGTGACTATACCACTTGCGATTGCATTGGGGTATGATCCTATAGTAGGTATTGCAATTCCATTTATTGGAGCAGGTGTAGGATTTGCTGGTGCATTCATGAATCCATTTACTGTTGGTATAGCTCAAGGTATAGCTGAAATTGAACCTTTATTTAGTGGTATGATATATAGACTAATCGTGTGGTTTGCAATCACCTTAATAGCTATAATATTTGTCTATCGTTATGCTGAGAGAGTACGTAAGGACCTTAGTAAATCTGCAATAGGAAAGATTGATTATGGTGATAAATTAAAAGGTCTTACTAAAGAAGAAATGATTTTTAATTCTAAAAGAAAGATTATTATATTAGGTCTAATTGTCTCATTAGGTGTATTGATTTACGGAGTTACTAATTATAGCTGGTATATAGCAGAAATTAGTGGATTGTTTCTAGCTTTAGGAATATTTTCAGCCATTATTTATAGATTAAATCCTGAAGAAATTATTGCTTCGTTTATAGATGGAGCTAAAGATATGATTGTACCGGCAATACTTATTGGTCTCGCAAAAGGAGCATTAATTATAGCTGAAAACGGGATGATTATAGATACTATGCTTTATAATATAGCTAATGTAGCAGAAGGAATGCCTAAAATAATTAGTGTAGAGATTATGTTTTTAGTTCAAAGTGCTTTAAACTTTATAGTACCTTCTGGTTCAGGTCAAGCTGCTCTAACTATGCCTATATTGGCTCCTTTATCTGATGTACTTGGTATTTCTAGACAAACATCAGTACTTGCTTATCAGTTTGGAGATGGGATAACTAATTTTATTATACCTACTTCCGGTGTTACTATGGGTATATTAGAAATAGCGAAAGTACCCTATAACACTTGGTTAAAATGGATACTTCCGCTAATGATAATACTATTTTTATTCGCATTTCTTATGCTTGCTATTGCAACATCTTTTGATGTTTGGACTTTATAATCAAAGAAATATTATTTTAACTTAGGAACTCTACCTGGTAACCAAGGAGAGTTTTTACTTTGTAACTCATTTGTTATCATTTCAATAGAGTTATCAACTTTAGTCATTTCTTTTTCTATATTCTTAAATTCATCTTTTATAATTGCTATTGTTTCTAATTGCGTCTTAGTTGGAGCAGAACTCGAATACCAAAAGCTATAAAGTAAATTCCCTAACCTATCATTTAGTCCTGGTACAAAAGCACTAGATCTTTTTTGTAATGTTGAGTTTCCATTCAGTATTTTCTTGATTTCGTATATTTTATCTTCAGTATTTTTTATTTCTTTTAAGCTTTTCAAATCCGAATTAGCATAATTAATAATTGTATTATGTAATACGTTGAGTTGAGAAGATGCTTCGTCAAGATATTTATCTGCACCAATAAGAACTCTTCTAATTTCAAAGGCATTTTTCTGCATGTCAACTAAATCATTATTATTTTCTGCTGGTAGTGATCTATTATCAAGTGTCTTAGCAGTAAATTTTACTGGTTTTACTAATTCAGTAACTTCACCATTATGTACTTTATGTAATTCTACTGTATAGTCCCCAGGTAAAATAGGCATTCCTGAATATTTCTCAGAAGTGCTATTAGTTGTAAGTGGTGCAGTATCGGCATATCTAAGATCCCAAGTAAATCTGTTTATTCCTTTTGAAATAGATTTCTTTAATCTTCTTACCACATTTCCACTCATATCTTTAAATGTAAATAGTAAGTATGGTGATTCCTCGATATCTTCTTTTTCTAATTGTTCGAAACTAGGATAATCATAATTCTCCTTTTTATCCTTATCTTCTTTTAATCTTTTAGATTTTAAAGTTTCATACCCATCTTTTAAATAGTAAGTTATGCTTACTCCAAAATCTGGATTATCAGCTCTGTAATATGACTTACCCAAGCTATTTCTTCCTTTAGATCGGTCTTCTATGTACATTAATGCGTCTTTAACTTTAAATATATGAGCATCTTTCTCAAGTAAATCTTTACTCACTTCTCTTATTGGTGAGTAGTTGTCTAAGATATAAAACCCTCTACCAAAGCTAGCAAGAGCTAAATCGTTCTCCCTTTTTTGTATTTCAATTTCTCTTATACTAATTGTTGGTAAACCATTTGAAAATTTAATCCAGTTTTTACCATTGTCTTTTGTGAAATAAACGCCGAATTCAGTTCCTATGAATAATAAATCCTTGTCAAGATGATCTTGGACAATTGAGTGAACTGGCAGATTATCAGGTAAATTACCTGAAATACTCGTCCAGCTAGTACCCATATCTTTACTCATTATGATGTATGGTTTGAAGTCACCGTTTTTTCTATTATCAAAAGTAGCATAAACTACATTTTCATTATGAATTGAAGCAGTTATATCAGATACATATGTAGTTTCTGGAATTGAAGTAAAAGTAGAATTTTTAGTCCAGCTATTACCATCATCTTTAGAGACTTGTATTAGACCATCATCTGTACCTACATATAGTACTCCTTTTTCTAAAGGTGATTCATCAAGTGAAACAATATTTCCGTATACTGAAGTAGATTGATTTTTTGCTACTGCTTCTGGAGGCCAAACCTTACCCATTACTTTGAGCTTGTTTCTATCTATATTTCTGGTCATATCTTCACTAATCTTAGTCCAAGAGTCACCTCTGTTAGTGGATTTGAATAGTTTATTAGCAGCAAAGTAAAGTGTCTTATTGTCATGTGGACTAATAATAACTGGTGAGTTCCAGTTCCATTTCAGAATTTCATCTTTTTCAGGTTGAGGTTGAACCCCTGTGAATTCACCACTTTTTTTATCATATCTAACTAAAAATCCATATTGTGGTTGTGAATAAATAATATTAGGGTCTTTAGGGTCAACTACGGTTTTAAATCCATCGCCACCTACTGTAAATATCCAATCTTCGTTTTTTATACCATTATCAGAAATAGTACGTGAAGGTCCTCCAAGTGTGTTATTATCTTGAGTACCTCCATACACGTTGTAAAATGGATAGTCGTTGTCAACAGTAACTCTGTAAAATTGAGTTATAGGCAGATTTTCGAAAAATCTCCAATTATTAGCTCCATCAAAAGTCTCGTATAGACCTCCATCACATCCAATTAAAATATTATCTGGATTCTTAGGGTTTATCCATATAGCATGGTCATCGACGTGTTTTTCACCTAAAGGTAAAGTACTAAAAGTCTTTCCACCGTCATAAGTAACCTGTGTATATGTGCTAAGAGAATAAACTATATCCTTATTATTAGGATGTGTTACAATTACCTGGTAATACTGTGGACTACCAGAAACATGATCACTTTGTTTTGATCATGATGCTCCTCTATCAGTTGATTTGTAAAACCCACCATTTCCTTCTGTTGCTTCTATAATTGCGTAAACGTAATCTGGATCTACATTAGAGATAGCTAACCCAATTCGTCCTATATCTCCTGTAGGCAAACCTTTAGTTATTTTATCCCATGTCTTGCCCCCGTCTACAGTTTTATATATAGCACCTTCAGGACCGCCATTTATTAAAGTCCATACATGTCTTCTTCTTTGGTAAGCTGAAGCATAAAGTACTTTAGAATCTCTTGGATCCATAACAATATCTGATACGCCCGTGTTTTCAGAAATTTCTAGTGATTTTTCCCAAGTTTTTCCACCATCAGTAGTTTTATTTAGTCCTCTATCACCACCATCTTTCCACAAAGGACCTTGAGCTGCTACCCAAACAATATCGGAATTATTTGGATCTATTATTATTTTACCGATATGTTCTGAGCTTTTTAATCCAACATTCTTCCAACTTTTACCACCGTCCTCAGATTTATAAACACCATCACCATAGGATACACTTCTTTGTGAATTTTTCTCACCAGAACCTACCCATACTACATTCGAATTATTGGGGTCTATTGTTATACAGCCAATAGAATATGAATTTTCGTTATCGAACATTGGAGAGAAAGTAGTTCCATGATTTGTTGTCTTCCATACTCCACCTGACGCTACAGCTACGTAAAATTCATTATAATTATTTTGATTAACTGCTAAATCTATAACTCTACCAGAAGCTATAGCCGGACCAATAGATCTAAACTTTAATCCAGAATAAGTTGATGATTTATTAATATCTTCAACATTTTCTTTTTCTGCTGAAATTAAAATGAGATGAAAATTTACAAATGTTAATAAAAAAATTGAAAATAATAGTCTTTTCATTTAGAATCCTTTTGGTATTTGATAATTACTTTATATTTTGAAACAAAAATAACACTAAAAAAAGTTAAACAAAAATGTAACGTTTTTTTGTTTCGTTGTTTATTATATTAAATAAGAGGAATATTTGTATAAACTTTTACTCATTCTATTAACTCCATTAGTACTAATTTCATCTGAAAATGACAAACCTTTTAGGTTAGGAGTATTATTAGGTGGGAACTATATTCAAAATGAAACAATGTTGCCTATTGTAAATGGCGATACATGTTGTGGAGAATTTAATGACGGAACTGCTTCTGGATTTTATACTGGGTTGTCTCTTAATTATGAGTTTTTACCTAAATTTATTTCTGCTGATGTTAGGTTTCTATTTGATTCAAGACCGGCTAATTTAACTGCGAATACAAATGATTATGAAGTTTTTAATTCTATTAAGCAGGATTACGAAAAAGCTACTGTACAAAACGATTTAGAAGCTTCATTAAATTACTTTGTTTTTGATTTAGGGCTAAAGATAAGACCAATTTCATCTATACCTATTGCTTTGAGAGTAGGATTTGATTTTTCTGATGCCTCTATTACAAAGAAATATAATCAAACTAGACACATTATAGAACCATCAGGAATCCAAATTAATGGTAAATCAATTGAGACAGTATCTGAAGGTGATTTTGATAATTTATCTGTTTCTCAAGGTTTATCTGGTTCGTTAATAGGCGATATTGATTTGACAGAATCTATTTTATTATCTCCAGAGTTAAGTTATAGATATCCGATAAATTCATCAATGGAAGATTTTGATTGGTTCACTACATTATTCAGAGCTGGTGCAACAATTTCCGTACGATTAAATACTCCTACCAAAGAAGTGGTAAGAGAACTTCAACAAGATACTGTTTTACCAGTTGAAGAGATCCCAATAGTTGCTGATGAAATACAAGAAATAAATGCAATTAATAATATTGGAATTGAAAATCTAAAAATAACTCAGACTGTTGTGACTCAGACTTATCCAATATTACCTTATATATTCTTTGATAGTACTTCGAGTAAATTATCTAATAAATATTATTACAAAGGTGATACAAAAAACTTCTCAGAGCAGCAATTAGAAAAAAATTCGCTGAGAATATATGAAAGATTATTAGATATTCTTGGTCATCGACTTAAGGAATCAGATGGTGGGATGACTATAAAAGGATACACTGATGGAAGAGAAAAATCTACTTTGAACGAGAGGAAAACTTTAGCATATAACAGAGCAAACACAGTCAAAGAGTATTTAACTAGTAAATGGGATTTAAATTCTCAAAAATTAATGATAGAAATAGAAGATACCCCTAGTCAACCTACTAGTTCTAGTTATTTAGAAGGTTTAGCAGAGAATAGAAGAGTTGAGTTATTACCTGATGACAACAGCCTACTCAAACCCATAGTTCATTCTCAATTTATGGAATATGCAACTAATAAAAACAAATTAAATATAGAATTAGATACAAAAGCTGATGCTATTAAAGATTATACGATAATTTTAAAAGATAATAATAATCAATTGTATACAGAATCAAAACAGTCTGTCATTCCAAATGATTATACTATAAATCTGAATAATTCATTGATAAGTAAAATAGCAGAATCGGAAATTGATAAGCTAGAATTAGAATTGCTTATTACAAAAAATGATGGAAGAATTGAATCTAAAAAGGTACCTTTCAATGTAGAAAAAGAGAATAATGATTTCGAATTAGGTAGGTTGAACCTTATAGTATTTGACTTTGATAAGTCTATAATAAGCGAGGCAAATACGAATATGATTGATAAATTTATTATAAATAATATTTCTACGGAATCACAGATCGATATAATTGGCTCAACTGACTTCCTTGGTGAAAGATTTTATAACAAAGAGCTTTCACAGAAAAGAGCTGATAATGTAGCTGAATACATAAACACATTATTGCCTGACATTAAATTTAATAAAGTAATGGGAATTGGATCTGAGAATCCTAAATTTGATAATTCTACACCAGAGGGTAGATTCTATTGTAGAACAGTATTAATAGAAGTTAAAACACCAATAAAAATAAACTAAGGGGATTTATATGACAACTATTCAAAGTAGATCTAAAGCTTCACTTATAACGCAAGCGGTAAGACCTTTTTCATTTTCAGCATCAGTTGTTCCTGTATTAGTAGGGGCGATGTTTGCATTTGCTTACTAT
The DNA here is from genome assembly GCA_024636855.1 of Ignavibacteriota bacterium. Taxonomy (GTDB): domain Bacteria; phylum Bacteroidota; class Ignavibacteria; order Kapaibacteriales; family UBA2268; genus PGYR01. Next base: position 10,108 of record JAGXGG010000019.1, read on the forward strand.
GAGGGAGAGATATTATGGTATTTATTTCCAGTTATAGTCATAGCTAGTATTTTACTACATTCGGGTACAAATCTAGTTAGCGAGTATTATGACCTTGAAAAAGGAGTTGATAGAAAGGATACTTTTGGTTCAAGTAAAGTATTAGTTGAAGATTTATTACCACCCAAAACTGTTTTAAAAGCTGGTTACATTTCATTTGCCTTAGGATTTATTTTAGGTATGGTATTAGTTTACGTTCATGGTCTGCCGATACTATATTTAGGGCTTATAGGTATAGCTGGTGGAGTATTTTATACTGGGAAACCAATTGGATACAAATATGTTGCTCTAGGTGATATACTTGTATTCTTTTTGATGGGACCACTAATGGTTATTGGATCATTTTTCTCTTTAACAGGAGTTTTTGATTGGAATGTTGCTATTGTTTCATTACCCATTGGTTTCTTAGTTACTGCAATCCTGAATGCAAATAATATTAGAGATATAAAGCATGATACAGAAGCACAAGTGAAGACTTTAGCAACAATACTAGGAATTAAAGCCGCAAAAAAAGAATATTATATTCTTGTATTTGGTGCTTATTTGAGTGTGGTATTAATGGTAATTAGTGGACTACTTAGTTTCTGGACTTTATTGATAATCATTTCTTTACCGGTGGCTTTGAAAAATATAAAAGAAATTTCAGTTGCTGAGGTAAACAAGCCTGATTTAATTGCAATGATGGATATTAAAACAGCACAATTACATATGCAATTTGGAATACTATTTACGATTGGGTTAGTATTAACAGCAATTTTAAACTGATACAAAAGAGACAGTTATGAAAAAGATTAAATTTAATGAGTTGGATAATAATATATTATATAATTCAGATTTAAATAGGGATAATCAATTACGTCAAGTAACTCTTTCCTTAGATGAAGAAGAAGGAAATCTAACAGATGAGAAAGCAAAACATTTATTAAGGCGTATTACTTTCGGACCTACACCTACTGAAGTTGATTTAATAAAAGATAGACCTATTTCTGAGGTTGTAGATGAACTACTAGGAGATGGTCTAGACTATCTCCCACAAAATGAGGATAGATTGCCCCCTAGTGGTTCCTTAAACTGGATCGACACAGTAGAGGAAGATCCATCTAAGGTTCATGTGACTATACGTGGTACTATTGAAGGTAAACATAAAAGCAGATATGCTCAATTTGTAGACTGGTGGTTAAGTCATATGTCAAATGACATCATAAATTCTAAAAATAAGCTAGTTTCTGAAAGGTTAACTTTTTTCTGGCATACACACTGGTGCATTGAGTTCAGTTATGATACTCAAGGATATATTCCACCTCCATTAATATATAGAAGTAATCAATCTATTAGAAAACATAGATCAGGTAATTTTAAAAAATTCGTCGAAGAAATGACATTGGATGGTGCATATTTACTCTATCAAAGTTTGAATCTTAGTTCAGGTAAGAACCCTAATGAAAACTACGCTCGGGAGTTGATGGAGTTATTTACAATGGGGATAGGTAATTACAGTGAGGGAGACATCAGAGAGGCTGCAAGAGCTTTGACTGGATGGAGAGTTTCTGCTCACAGACAAGACCCTAAACCATTTGAGTTTTTTGATACTTACTTTTCTCCAAAAGATCATGACTTGGATTCGAAGCAAATAATGGGAGAGACCCTACCTGCAAGAGCAGAAGAAGATAATACAATGGATAAAGTCCGAGAAGGTGAAGTAAAAGGTCTTATTGACATATTATTCAGAAGAAGACCAGAACCCATTGCTCGATTTATCTGCACTAAAATATATAGTCATTTTGTATATAGTAGTCCTTCAAAATATGATCAAATATTTATAAATGAGCTTGCTACTGAAATGATTGCTAGTGATTTTGAGTTATTACCAGTATTCAAGAAGTTATTCTAAAGTAAACACTTCTACGAAAAAGCCAATATTGGTGTACAAATCAAACAACCAGTAGAATTAATTGTCAATTTAGAAAAACTTCTTAAAGTTGATTATGTCAATTCTTCTGCTGCATTAGATGATCTTGAACAAGAAATATATGATCCTCCTAATGTTAGCGGTTGGAGTGGATATAGAAGTTGGATTTCAACTAAAACATATCCACGTAGGGTAAATCATTTGAAAAACCTAATTAGTAATAAAACAAATACTGCTTGGATGGCATTCTTATCAGAGTTCCCAAGTCCATCAAACTTTGATATTGTATTCAAAGAATTAATAGAATATACTTTACCTAAGACTGTTACACCAGAAAGAATAACTGTTCTAAAAAATAGAATAGAGAGTATATCAAAAGTAAATACTAATAATTGGACTCAAGCTTATAATAGTAGTAGTGATGATATTGGTAAATTTTTAAACACATTTTTTCAAGAGCTTATAACAGTTCCTGATATACATTTAGCATAAGGTGATGAAATGAAAAGAAGAGATTTTATAGCTACAACGATAGCAACTGGTTCAGCTCTTAGTTTACACCCTTATATATCGAAAGCAAGCCCAGTTAGAAGTACTAAAGTTCAATCGGCAGATGATTTTCTCGAAGATGATAGTATAATGATTATTATAGATCTATTTGGAGGAAATGATGGGTTGAACACTGTTATACCATTACAACAGGATGAATATTATAATCTGAGACCCAATATAGCTTTAAAGGAAGAGGATGCAATCAGGTTTCAAAGCTCTGATTTATATCTACACCCAGCGTTAGTAACAAATGTAGAAAGTGATGGATTTCTTGGCTTATTACAGAATCGAAATTTAGCTATAGTTGAAAGAGTAGGTTATGAGAATTACACAATGTCTCATTTCAGGTCTTCTGATATTTGGTCAAGTGGAATTGTTAATACAGACCCTAGTATCAAACTTTTGGATGGATGGCTTGGTAGATATTTTGCATCTAAACTAGATAATTATCCTTTTGAGATTCCAGAGCATCCTTTAGGTATATCAATTGGAGGAGAAGTTCCACTTGAATTCAGAAGTGAAAAAGGTCATATGGGTATAGCCTTAACAGACCCAAATAGTTTTTATAATCTTGGTAAAGGTCTTACCCCTTTTGAAAATAAATTTCAGGGAGATACCAATTTTGAGAACGAATTTAACTTTATTCATACTATAGCAGAACAATCTGAAATTTACTCTCAAGAAGTAAAATTAGCTTATGATAAAGGAATTAACGCTGTAAAATATCCAACTTCTGGATTAGCGGCTAAAATGGGATTAATTTCTAAATTGATATCAGGAGGTTTGAAAACTAAAGTATATCATCTTAGATTAAGCAGTTTTGATTCACATGTTCAGCAAATGAATGAACCACTTTCAGGTCAGCATCCTATATTATTAAATCAATTAGCTTCAGCAATCTCATTATTTATGAAAGATGCTACTATTCAAGGATTTTCAAAAAGAGTAGCTGGACTTACTACATCTGAGTTTGGACGAAGAGCTTATGACAATGGTAGTAGGGGTTCTGATCATGGTGCAAGTAATGTTATGTTTATGTTTGCACATGATGATAGTATTAACTTTGGTCGTGCAGGTGAACCACCAAATCTTTCAGATTTAGATAATAATGGTAATCCACGATTTCAATTTGATTTTAGAAGACTTTATACTGATTTCTTAGAAACATGGTTTGGAGCTAAAGAATTAGATACTGAAGATATTTTCGGTGAACCTATTTTGCCTATGGGTATTCTAAAACCTAGAGTTAAAGCAGGAGTTCAAGATTATGTATTTTCAAATGGACGACCAGGAATCGAATTATATCCGAATCCAGTTTATCAGTCTGGAATATGTAACATCAGATTTGATTTGAAGAAATCTGTAATAGGGGACATTAAGGTATATGCTACTGATGGTAAAGTAGTTAAACATATTTATAATGGTATGTTATATAATGGACCTAATGATTCTCTTAAAATAAGTGGATTAAGATCAGGCCATTATATGGTAACTTTAACTATTGAAAATAAAAGGTATAGCGCACCACTAAATATATTAAAATGACAAAAAAAACTCACATATTAGCTGTAATTATCTTACTTATAGTCCCTTACTTGTTGAATGCTCAAAAATGTAATCAATGGCCTTTGACTAGATGTATAGGAAATGGGCTCGATTTCATAAATAATAAAGGACAATCAGCTCATTTCATGAATTTGAAGAATAATGCAACACTAAATAGTATTAGCGATGCCATGACTGTTGAAATGTGGATAAAACCAAATTTAGAATTGGGTAAGAGAAATTATTTTGCTGGTAAATGGGGTCCAACTGTTGATAAATCTGATGTATGGCAATTGTATTACGATCCTAGTAATAAGATTGTATTTGAGATTAATCATCCTACTATAGAGCTTAAAGAAGTTGACAATACTATTGCTGAATCTAATCCAGTAAGTATAAATGGTGAGTGGCATCATCTTGCGGCTGTATTCGATGGTTCCCAAAACAAAGCAATGATATATTTAGATGGAGAATTAATAGCAGAAGCTACAAATCCTAGTTATCCTTTGTCAACATTAAAAAAGAACAGTAACGATACTCAATTTGGTAGAGCAAACGAACTAACTAATAACAATAGTTACAGAACATTTCGTGGTGTAATGGACGAAATAAAAATCTGGAATAGAGCACTTCCAATGTCGGAAATAATTTGTGAGAAAGACAAAAGAAGAAATGGTAATGAAGCTGGACTAATCGCATATTTTAGATGTAATGAGGATCCAGGTAATTATTCACCTTGTGATGTAACTACTAATAATAGTGCAAATCTTCTTTCTGGATTGACATTTACTCTTACTAAAAATGATAGACCAGAATATAGACCATTTATTGTGACTGATCCTGTTCAAATAGATACAATTAGATGTACAACTAGAAAGAAATATTCAATTACAGTTACAGATACATCTCTTTGTGGTTCAAGGGCATATATATGGATTACACCTGAGTTTAGACCATATTTTGATTACTCTGGTAGTTACGTTACATTACCACCAAATACACCAGTTACATATGAGTTTTATGTAGATAGTGACTTTATTGGAACTATTAAACCGCAGATTAGATTAATTCGCGATGATGTTTGTGGGTTCGATTTACTTGCCGGTAACAAAAGGCAATGGACTATTACTAGAGAAACAGAATTAAAGTACAATGCAGATACTCTTGGTTTTGGAATTCTTAAAGCATTCTGTATTGAAGAGCCATATAAAGATATTAATTTAAAGGTTACTAATAATACTGCTACTTTTGGAACACAAAAGCCAGTAACTATCACAGGTTATAGTGTTAATTTACCACAATATTATTCTATCGTATCACCTTCATTACCTATAACTCTATCACCAGGTCAAAGTACAAATTTAGTAGTTAGGTTTAGATCAGGTAGCGTTGCGAACATATTTTATGATACTTTGAGAATACAATCAACGGATCAATGTGCAGGTGCAGGAATAATTCCGTTGACAGGAGCTGTTGAAAATATAATCAGTTTAACAAAGTTCGGAACAAAGAATGAGCAATTAGATTCTATAGATTTTGGTACTATCTGTAAATATTTTCCATCAGATGAGACTTTATTTTACTGGGAAAATTTATCTAGTGAGAATATTATAATAACTGATGTTATTGTTCCAGATGAATTCCAATTTGTTAGATTTAATAAATCTCAACCACAAACATTGGAACCTGAGAAAAGCTATCAAGTTAAGTTAATTCGTTTTATACCTAGTGTAGCTGGTGACTTCAGAGATACATTATTCATAATAGTTAAAGCAGGGGGATGTACTTTAAGAAAACCTGTAATTGTTAAAGGTAAATCTATTCACCCAGATTTGACTTTTACTGTTGATACCGTTGATTTCGGAAATGTTTTCGTTGGCCAAGAATTAGAAAAAATAGTAAAAATAAGAAATAATGGATTAGATGAATTCACTGTAAGTTTTAGTATTAGTAGGGGAGAAGCATTCTATTTCCCAGGTGGAAGATTCGCAACTATACCTCCAAATGAGGAAAGAGATGTTAGAGTTAGGTTCAGACCAATTACGGATTCATTATATTATGACAAACTCTGTTTCCAAGAAACTCCTCAAACAGGTTGCTATGCATCAGGATGTATTACTTTGAAGGGAAGAGGTATAATAGATAAGTTTAGATTTAATCCTGAAGTAATGAAAATAGAGAATGTAATAGCTTGTCAAGATTCGATTAATGAAGTTTACATAGTCAATGAATCTCCAGTTACTTTAAATCTGAAAGATTTCTATTTGAATGACCCTTCTAAAAGATTTGATATTTTGGAGCCAGTTGCTGATACTAATAGTTTGAAGTCCTTTAATACAAATCTAGCAGCTGGTGACAGTATAAAATTCAAATTCAGGTATACTCCAAATGATCTAATAAATGATAGAGCTGACAAAGCATTTCTTGAATTTTCGGATCAAGATAATGAGGATTGGTTTGCCTTTTTACAAGCAAGTTCTACACTCCCAAAATTATTTATGCAAGACAATAATGCATTTGGAACTGTAGAAGTTGGTGAAAGACCTACTCAGAAGATTATTCTTGAAAATATATCTTCAATACCAGTTCATTTGGATAGCATTAAAATTGGAGCCAACTTTAATATTTTATATCCACCTAATATAGTTGATAGAGCTTTAGCACCCAGAGATACAATACAAATAACAGTAGAGTTTGTACCTACTTCAGATATTAATTATACCGCTAAACTAACTTCGTATAGTAGTGAACCCTGTTTAGTTCAAAATGAGGTATCATTTTCAGGTAAAGGTAAAATAATTCCTATAGAAATTATCTCAACTCTTGTTACTTTTGGGTTTGTTAAATCATGTGATTGTGAAACATCAGAGATAACTTTAGCTAATAATTCCAGAGTAAATGATGCCATTATTGACAATATTTGGATAGATGGTGTAGGAATAATTGGAACAGCATATCCAGAGTATTTCACTTGGACTTCAGATATTGCTACAAATGGAAATGAAATGCCTTACAGTATTCCTCCATTAACAAAAGATACTATTAGAGTAACCTATTGCCCAAGTTCTCCTTCAATCAGAGATAGTCTTAACCATTCAGCATTGATGCATATTGATGCTCATGGTATGAGTGCAGATGGACAAACTGAAGTGTGGAGATTACAAAAACCCTATGATAGGTTTTTAGCTGGTCGTCAGACTTTAATATATGAACCAGATCCTTTGTTCTCACAATTTCCTCCTACTTTAGTAGCGACTACTTCACCTGTACCTCAATTTGTGAGAATTACAATTCCTGAAATTGATTATAATCCTGATAGAGAGACTATTGTAATAGATTCAATAACTTTTGAGCCAGACGATAATGTATTCTTTGCTCAAGAAACTTTGACTAAGACTGATAAAAATATAGTTTATTCAGCCATACAAGATACTTTGATTATACAAATAGATTTTAAGCCTCGAATTTCAAGGGATTATATAGGTAAGATGAAAATACATTTTGCTCAACCTTGTAACGGGATTGATACAACAGTAGTAGTAGCGGGAACAGGATTAGCTTTTCCTGCACCTATGCCATTCGAATTTACTCCAAATGATCTGATTCAAAGTTATGAAGTCATAAGCTGTGATACTTTATTGCTTCCCGTTTATGCATTCCAATTAATGAATTTTGATATTATTGACATTGATTGTCAGATTTTCTATGATACTACATTATTTGAGTATATTGGGAATGAAAGTGCATATTTAGGAAATACTTATCCAGATACTTCTATTTGTTCTATCTATAATGCTAAAATAAGTATGAATAAGACTGACAGTTCTTCTGTTTTTGTTAGTTTAGATAATTTTTGTTCTATTGATTCTTTAACTCCTTTGTTTATTGCAAAGTTTACACCTAAAGTAAATCAAACTATATCAACAACATTTACTTTGGATAGCTTTAGTTTTGATTCAAAGGGCATAATCCCATATAGATTAATCCCAAATGGTCCAAAGATCGATGTATCTATACTTAAATCAGAAGTGAGTGTTTTGAATGATATAGCATATGATACAGTTTATGTATTGGATTGCAAAATAGATACTTTCTTAGTTGAAAATACAGGTGATGTTCCATTTATACTATCACAAATAATCAATTTACCTCCAGATGTTAATATATTGAGCATAAATCCACCTTTGACAGATACTCTGTTTCCTGCTGGAATAGCAGAAGTAATAGTAGAGTTTTGTCCTCGTCAAATTGGTGATTATAGTTCTATATCATATTCTGAGATATTTGATCCTTGTTATATGTTAGATAGTAATCTCATAACAGGTTACGGATTTGCACCTCCTTTCGAAGTGCTAGCTGATGTGAGTTCTAATTTCTCAATTATTGATACAGTTTACGGAAGTATAGGCGATACAGTATTAATTCCATTATTTATAGACAAAGATATAATGGCTAGTTATAAAGGTATAGACCATTGGATGATAGATATGCACTTCGATATGAATATATCATATGATCCTTATTCTATGAAGTATTTAGATGCTTATTCGATTATTCCAAATACACCAGCGAATGCTAATTTAATCAATCATGGAAATTTGAAAATAGAATACACTGATGTAGATACACTAAGAGCATCACAGATTGCTGTGATGAAAATGTTAGTTACTATTCCTATAGATACAACTACACTACTTGATGTAACTATTGATAATTTCGGTTCAGAGTATATTTATTTTCTAGATATATTTAATTCAATACAAAATAATTTATTTAACTCTGGTAAATCTTGCAGGATTTCACATATAGTAAGAAGAGAAACAAGTGCATTAAAACAGAACTTCCCAAATCCATGGTCTAATGAATCTACGATACCATTAAAACTTGAAACAAAGTCTAGTCCAGTTCTTAGATTATATGATGCTACAGGGAAACTAGTAAGGTTATTATTAGATGGCAAAAAGTCATTTGAAGTAGGGGATTATGATATTCTAATCTATTCAAATGACTTAATACCAGGAATTTACTATTATACTTTAGAAATTGGAGATCTTAAGCAAACTAAACAAATGGTTATTATTAAATAAGTTATAACTCTTTAATAATATTTTTTAATAATAACCAGCATTTATCTACTGAGTCTATTTCTATTTTTTCTGAAGGAGTATGTACATCTTTTAATGTAGGTCCAAATGAGAGCATTTCCATTCTTGGATATTTCTCTCCTATAAGACCACATTCTAAGCCAGCATGAATAAGTTCAATAACTGGTTCATCATTGAAAGTTTCTTTATAAATACGGACTGCTTTGTCAACTAATTCAGAATTCTTTTTAGGTTCCCAAGCAGGGTAGCCAGAAGTTCTTGAAATATTGAATCCACCTAATTCGAATACGGAATTTACAATACCTGCAATCCAGAATTTCTCAGATTCTACTATGCTTCTTTGACTTGTAATAATTTCTATTTTGTTTTTATTAGTTTTAACACTAGCTAAATTTGTTGATGTTTGTACTAATGAAGGTAATTCTGGAGTATATCGTTGGGCTCCATGCGGTAATGCATTTATCACATTTAATAAATCATCTTGTGTACCAACTGACATCATTTTTTCAAGAAACTCTACATTTTGAAGAGTTAATTCAATATTTGGTTCTTTGAATGACCATTCATTTTTTAATATACTTTGATAAGAGGACACCATTGCCTCTAATTTTAATATTTGATCCTTTGGTAGTGAGAAGGTAATATAAGCCTCTCTAGGTATTGCATTGTGCTTATCACCACTTTCAAATGAGTGTAGTCTTATATTAAATCTTTCTTTTAGTTGTAAAACGAAACGAACTAATATTTTTGCAGCATTTCCTCTCTCATCATCAATTTCTATCCCAGAGTGACCACCTAGAAGACCTTTCAGTGATAGTTCATATGATCTATATTGTTTAGGAGTATCTTCTAAAACAAGGTCTAAAGTACCCAAAGTATTAAGTCCACCAGCACATCCAATTGTAAAATGACCAAAATCTTCAGTGTCTAAATTGATTAGGATTTCAGATTTTAATAAATCTGTTCCTAACTCAGCAGCTCCAGTTAATCCAGTTTCTTCATCCAGAGTACATAATAACTCAAATCTAGGATGTTCTAAATCATTTGAAGCAAGTACTGCCATACCCATAGCTAAACCAAGTCCATTATCTGCACCAAGAGTAGTTCCTTTCGCTTTTACCCACCCATTATCTATATATGTTTGTATAGCATCATTATCAAAATCAAATTCAACATCTCGATTTTTTTCAGTGACCATATCTACGTGTGCTTGGATACAAAAAGTAGGTTTATCTTCAAAACCTTTTGTTGCTGCCTTAGTTATAACAAGATTACCAAGTTTATCTTTCTTAATTGGAAGACTAAGATTATTTGCAAAATCTTTAATGTATTTAACTATTTTTTCTTCTTTCTTAGAAGGTCTTGGATGTTTTGTTATCTCATGAAATATTTCCCATACAATTTTGGGTTCTAATTTATCTATAGTTGTACTCATAATATTTCCTTTTATTTTATTTTGATCTCATTGGTCTAGAGCTAACTTTGAAAGTTAAGTCTTTAAATTTATTACTTGTATGCTCAATTTTTTTAATAGCTAAGAAACCTATCATTGCAGCATTATCAATACAATACTCCATCTTAGGTAATACTATTTTGAACCCTTTTGATTCCAAATCTAAAAATGATTTTCTTAACAGTGAATTTGCTGATACACCACCACCGATAACTATATTTTTAACTTTATGCTTTTTTGCAGCTTTATATGTTTTGTGTATTAATACATCCACAATTGCTGATTGAACTGATGCAGCTAAGTTTTGTTTATTTTTTTCTTCTAATGGAAATTCGAAATTCTTTTGGATAAAATATCTTACAGATGTTTTCAGACCGCTAAAACTAAAATCGAAATCGTCAGAATTAATCATGGATCTAGGAAAATCATATTCTGTTGGATTCCCTTCTTTGGCTAACCTATCTATTACAGGTCCACCCGGATAACCAAGACCCATAAGTTTTGCTATCTTGTCAAAGGCTTCTCCTGCTGCATCATCTTTAGTCATACCAATTATACTATATTCAGTATAAGACTCAACTAAAAATAAAGATGTATGACCTCCACTAACAACTAAAGAAATAAATGGGAATTCAAGAGAGTCATCCTCCAAACATCCTGAATAGATATGTCCTTCGATATGATTAATAGGGATCAAAGGCAGATTATACTTTAAACTTAATCCTTTGGCAAATGAAGAACCTACAATCAGAGAACCCAAAAGCCCAGGTTCAGAAGTAACAGCAATAGCATTCACACTTTCTATATCTAATTCAGCAATTTTTAGACTAGTTGCTGTAAGACTAGAAATATTATTAATATGTGCTCTAGAAGCCAATTCTGGAACTATACCTCCAAAGTTACTATGTATAGTTTGTGATGAAATTACATTACTTAATACATTATTTTTTTTCAATACTGCAATTGAAGTATCATCGCAGGAGCTTTCTATTGCTAATATGTTCATTTCTTGACTATATATTATATTTTAATTTTCTATAAAGCATTGATAGTGCCGTGTATTTACTTAATTCTCTATTAGCTTCTCTATTTTTCAAAAATACGAATTTTGTAGCTTTTGTTTCTTTTGAATCAGAAATTCCAATCCAAACTGTACCAACTGGCTTTCCATTTGTCCCACCGTTAGGGCTAGCGATACCTGTTATAGATATAGCAAAATCTGTTTTTAATTTGACTCTACAATTATTTGCAAGTTCCAGAGCCGTTTGCTCGCTTACAGCGCCATAATTATTTAATGTTGCTTCGTTTACATTTAATAAAACCTTCTTTGCATTATTACTATATACGATATAACCACCTTCAAAGATTTTTGAACTTCCAGATAATTCCGTGAGTAAACTTCCTAAACCACCACCAGTACACGATTCGGCAACTGAGATAGTCCAATTATTCTTTATAAAATACTCCTGAAAAGCTTCTAATATTGGCTTATCTTCTTCTATTATATAGGTTTCAAGAAGTTTGATAATCTTATTTTCAATTTCAATTAATAGATTTTCATTTGTTTCAAGTTCGGACTTTAGCACCCCAAGTCTTAATCTAACACCAGAATATGAAGGTAAATATGCAAATTTTATTGAATCATTTTCATCATCTAAATATGAAATTCTTTTAGCTATCTCAGATTCAACAATCCCTGTTGTATAAATAGTTTTATAAACAAAGTAATCATCATTCATACTATTTTTAAAATCATTTAGTAAAGAGATTATATTCTCTTCGAATATTGACTTCATTTCACGAGGGACTCCTGGCAAATTGAAATAGAGTTTGTCATTTTGATTAGTATATATACCAGGTGCTGTACCCACAGAATTGCCCAAAGCAATAGAACAAGAGGGGAGATGTGCTTGTTCAAAATGAACTTGAGTTATTTCCCTACCTCTTCTATTAAAATACTCAACTAAATGCTTTCGAGTATTAGCATCTTCACGCATATCTACATTAAAATAAGTCGCTATTGCTTTCTTTGTTATATCATCTTTAGTTGGACCTAATCCACCAGTTGTGATGATAATATCATTAGTTTTAGCGAGTTGTGAAATAGTACTAATTATAGTGTCTTGATCATCAGAAATCGTAACAGAGGAATTAATTGATATTCCTAGAGTTGTAAGTTCTTTCCCTAACCATGCAGAATTTGTATTAATTGTTTCCCCAATTAATAACTCATCACCAATTGCTATTATAGCAGCTTTTATCATAAATTATGGACCTTCAGTAGGGTGAATTAATATCTCAGTTACATTTACATGCTTTGGTTGCGAAATAGCATAATGTATTGCTTCAGCAATATCTGAAGCTTCTAAGAAAGTTACGGTTTCCATTCTTTTAGCAAAATTCTTTTTTATTTCTTCATTCGGTATATGACTTTGAAGTTCTGTTTTAGTTGCCCCTGGTTCAATAGCAGTTACTTTTATATTGTATTTGGCACTCAGTTCTTGTCTAAGTCCTTCCGTTATAGCATTAACTCCAAACTTTGTTGCGCAATAAACAGCAGCGGTAGGGAAGACTCGTCTACCTGCAACTGACGACACATTAATTATATGTCCAGAGTTTTGCTCTATCATTATAGGTACAACTTCATTTATACCATATAGAAGACCTTTCAAATTAACATCAATCATTTTGTCCCAATCTTCAACTCTTCCTTCTTCAATAGAGGATAACGGCATGATACCTGCATTGTTAATTAGTACATCTACTTTACCAAACCTATCAATTGTATTTTTAACTAAAGAAATAACATCATTTCTATTTGTAACGTCAGTTTTATGTATTAGTATATTTGAGTCTTCAGTTATTAACTTTTCTTTTAGAGCCAATAGCTTATCTTCTCTACGAGCTGCTAAAACTAAACTGTGACCTTCTTTCGAAAGTCTTATTGCAGTGGCTTCTCCTATTCCGCTGGAAGCACCAGTTATTATTATTACTTTCTTTTTCATTTCTTTCTCAATTTAATAGTTAGTAATTGGATTTTTCCATTTTGAATTGAAAAAGTTATTCTCAATTGGTTTTCTTTTTCTTTCTGACAGTTCCATCTTTTGATATTTTTCATCAACAAGAGATAAATCTTCAGATTTGTATCCTATTGCTATCATTGCCATTGGTTTGAATGAAGGTGGGATGTCAAAACTTATTTTCAATTTCTCTACATCAAAGCCTGCCATTTGATGAGCAAACAAGCCTAGTGAAGTAGCTTGCAAACAAATATTTTCACTAGCTGCACCAGTATCATATTCTGCCCAATTATTAAATTTATCATTGTCGAAAACAGTATCTGCTATTGCAACAATTAGGACAGGACAGTTTTTTACCCAATTTTGATTTCCAACATCTAAAGTATCAAAAGCCTTATTGAAATCAATTATATTTGTGTCTTTATTCCAAATAATGTACTTGTAGGGTTGTTGATTAGAACAAGAAGGAGCCCATCTTGCTGCTTCGCAGATACTTAGAATCTGTTCGTTTGACAATGATTTCTTCGGGTCGAATACTCGAGGACTCCATCTTTTTTCTATCAATGAGTTGATTTTAGAGTTCTTTTTTTTATTCATTTAATTTTAAAAGTTTATTAAAAAAGGGAAGTATTATTACTTCCCTTTGACTTATATAATTCTATGTTATTTTATAATGTTAATTATACTTAATAATCTTTTCTCTATAAATCATACTGCCTTTATTAATAACTATCCAATAAACACCGTTACTATATTTATTCAAATCAATTTTAGTATCAGAATATTCAATAGATTCTTCAAGAATATTCCCAATATTATCATATATTTCATATGAATAATCTGAAATACTCATGAATTCTATGCTATATATATTTGTACTTGATTCGTAGATACTTGCTATTTCATTAATATTATTTGAAACTGTACCAATAACATCTTTTATTACAACTGTTGATTCATTAGTAGAATCAATTCCACATTTGCCTTGTATCAGACATCTATAAGTTCCAGCATCATTAAGTGAAAGGTTACTTAAAGTAAGTGTTTTTTTATTTTGAGAAGGTAGATTTTTACCATTTTTTTGCCAAACGTAATTCAGTTCAACTCCCACTGAATTAGTTGTTAATTCGAGAGTTTCACCTTTATTCTTGGTTAGTTGTTCAGTAATTGTACCAGCTTTTGTGTTTGGTGATACATATACACTTAATGTTGTTTTAGATTCTTCAGCAGGTGGGCAGTCATTCTTTATAGAGACCTTGTATTTACCTGAATTAACAATGGTTGCATTGCTAATTGTAAATTCATTCGTTGTAGTTTTGCCAATTTCTTTATTATCTTTAAACCATGTATATTCTACATTTACACCGTTAGCAGCTGCCTTAAGGGTTATATCCTCACCAATACAAATAGTATCTGGTGTTGAAAGTTCAAAACTTGTTAGGGTAGCTTTTTCATTTACTTCATAATCTTTTAAATTCTGTGCAAAAAGTCCAGAATTATGTGTAACTCTTATTTGAACATTTTTCTTACCTGATAATACTGCTGGCACTTTCCATAAAAAAGATTCAGCTTTTATGTTTGTATCTATTGTTGTAAATACATCATGATTAGTATCATAAGAATAACTAACATTGTATCCATCTGCAGTTACAACATTATCACCAGCCCATGTAATAAGTACATCTGAACCCACACATAAACTTTGATTATTTTGTGGTGTCAGTAAATTTAATGTTCCATTTGCATTTCTAATTAGGACAATATCATTACTTTTAGAATATTTTGTTTGATATGCATTTGAAGATGTAAAAAAGTCTGTTGAATTTGTATAACCTGCGATTAAGTAACTAGTGTACTTATCGAAGTCAAAAGAAACTGGATAATCATCATTATTACCACCGAAAATTTTAGCATTATTAACTGTCCCTATAGACATATCGATTTCGGTATAAATTATATTATTTTTTGCTTTAAGGTCAGATATATTTATTTCTGGAAAACGTCCATCTGAAGATAACACAACTGAAAATGAATTTAAAGTTGGGTGTTTTTTCATATCAGCCATTACTTCATTACCCTGGGAAGAAACTAATTTTGAATATCCTCTAGTCTGCGTTTTTGCCCCAAAATTTTCTTCAAGTTTATTATAAACAGTTATAAATAAATCTGAATTACCTTCTACTGTAGTATTTCCAGTCGAAACAGGAAAAGGTACTCCTTTTGAATTGTTATAAGTTTCTCCGAGTATATAAATATTTTCATTTGGGTCTTTGTATATTCCCCTACCTATATCATCTCCATCACCACCTAAAAAACCAGAAATTAAGAAACTCTGTGCATTCTTAGATAAAACAATTTCAAAGGCATCTTTACCTCCATTTGATGTTTCATCATATGGCCCTCCAAATCCAAATCTTTTAACAGGATAAATTGGAAAATCATTTGCAGTTCCTTTAGATGAACTAGTCCAACCCGTCATATATATATCTTCATTGTTAGGATCAATATATATATCAGTTGGAACATCGTCAAGGAATCCTCCAATATATGCAGCCATTGATATAGCCTCTCTGCTAGGTAACATTGTAAACATTAGTATGTCTATTCCACCTTTTCTGTTACTATTAGGTGGGCCAGCCATCGTCTGAATATTACTTGAAGTTGTATGAGCAGCAAATAAGAAATAATTATTTCTATCCTTACTAACTTCGACTACAATATCGTCCCCGTTTCCTCCAAAAAAAGTCGATTTTAGTAATACATTACCATTAAGACCTAATGAAGTAACAAAAATATCTTTCCCGCCACCATGTTTTGAAATAATTGCTTTTAATATTGGGAAGTCTGGTGATTCAGTTACACCAGTTACTAGTATGTATTCATTTGTAAATTCAACATCAATTGCTTCATCAAATTCCAAAGATCCTAAAAAAGTAGTGAATAGAGGTACATATTCGCCATTCACAACTTTTATTTTTGTTACAAATGCGTCAGTTCTGTCACCATATTCTTCATCATATGAACCAGAAGTAGTTTTAAAATCTGTTGATGTTGTACTTCCAACTAATAAAATATTATTCTCATCAATATACTTTATTCTTTTAGGTAAATCATCTCCTGATGACCCAAAATATGAAGAATAGATAACTGGATCAATTATTAATTCTTTAGTTTTATCGTAGTCACCAACTTTGAATGATATTTTGTCATCTATAAGTTCAAACTTACATTCTACTTGTTTTCGATTGCCTTTAATTAACTGATATGCATAAAGATTTGAATTTTCTACTATAACACTTGGAGTGATTAATTCAATAATTTCATTTTTTAATTGAATATCTGAAACACCATCGAATTGTAATACAATTTGGTCTGTACTTGCATGAGGTTCAATAACAAAATCATAACGTGGATTATTATTATCTATGTAGTATACAAAATCAATTCCTTCATATACGTTTTTAGCAACTAATTTTTTGTAAGTTTTTACATCAGAAACCCATTTGGAATGGTCATTTCCGATAAAATAGTTATATTTTTCTTCTAATTCTTCCTGAGGAATAAAATTTAATGATTTAGAATTAATCAGATTCAGTTTTAAAACATCACCCTTAATCCTATTTTCTTTCTTTTGAAAAAAGTCAAAGTAAATTCCAGAATTTGTTACACTTGTGATAAGCCCATTTCTTTCAGATATGAAATTTACCTCATCATTCCATTGTCCTTTATTTTCAATGAATTTAACTTCAGTAGAAAATAACGAATTACTTGATAAAAATAACATTATCATTAACGTGAGTAAGTTATTTATTCTTTTCATTTTAATTGGAGTTTTTTAGTTAATAATCTTACTCAAATTAACAAAATAATCAATAAAAAATTACATTTGTCAATAAAATTAACACACAATTAAAGTGACGGATCTAATATTTGTATAACATTTAACATATCTTCTGGAAGTTCAGTAGTGAACTGCATTAGTTGGTTGGTAATTGGATGTATAAATTGTAGGTTTTTAGCATGAAGCAGTTGCCTGTGTGAACGTGAGATTACAAATTTAGAGAGATTATTAAATTCACCATTCGCTCCTTTGTAATTATTAAAACTACCTCCGTAATCTTTATCACCAATAATTGGATGTTTTTGGTGTGTTAAATGAACTCTGATTTGATGGGTTCTTCCTGTATCTAATTTTAATTCAATTAAAGAAGCGATAGAGTATCTTTTTAATACTTTATAATTAGTTTTAGCATATTTGCCTGACTTAGTAGAAACAGCAAACTTTTTTCTGTCAATAGGGGAGCGGTCTATGTTTCCAACTATTGAACCTTCATCTTCAAGTTTTGTTCCCCAAGCTAAAGCATTATATGTTCTTGAAACAGTTCTATTTGCAAATTGAGCTTGTAGTAAACTAAGTACTTCGGTGGTTTTAGCAACTACTAACAACCCACTA
Source organism: Ignavibacteriota bacterium (assembly GCA_024636855.1). Classification (GTDB taxonomy): domain Bacteria; phylum Bacteroidota; class Ignavibacteria; order Kapaibacteriales; family UBA2268; genus PGYR01. The sequence continues at coordinate 28,184 of JAGXGG010000019.1, forward strand.
GTGTCCTTATCTAATCTATGTACTATACCAGGTCTAACTTCATCCGAGGCAAATACTTTTCCGGGGTCATTTATTATTTCATCGTCTGAACTATCATCGTTAAAATCAATTTCTATATCCTCAGTGAGACCCAAATGATATAAAACAGCGTTTACTAAAGTATTATATCTGTTTCCAACTCCAGGGTGAACGACCATACCTGCTGGTTTGTTTACTACTAGAAGATAATTATCTTCAAAAACAATGTTTAATGGAATGTCTTGCGGTACTAATTTGACAGGAGGTCTTCTTAACATGATACATTCTATAATACAATCACCAGTTATTTTGAAACTAGCTTTTTTGATGATTTTACCATTAACCTTGACCATTCCTTCGTCAAGAGATTTTCTGACTCTAGTTCGACTAGCATTTTTTATTAAAGTGGAAAGATATGTATCTATTCTCTCAGGAACTTTGCCTGAAGGTACTTTAAGTACTATTATATCTTCTTCGTAATCAGGGTAATGATTAAAATTGTCGTTATTTTCTTCTTTACTATTCATCTATTCTTGTCAAATCTTCATCTTTTTTAATTCCTCTTAACTCGCTTAAAGTAGGAATATGACTATTGTAAATCAAGAGTAGAACTATACCAATAGAAACACAAGAATCAGCAACATTGAACACTGGAAAATAATCATAATACTTCCCAAATATATTGATATCAGGGATATCTACTAATATGAAATCGACTACTTTACCATAGAATAATGGGGCATAATCATAGATTATTCCATAGAATACTCTATCAATCATATTACCTGTGGCACCTGCAAATATCAACATAACTGATATTTTATAGCCTATTGGTTTATCTCCAATATTTCGAATATAATATAAAAGTAAAATAGAAGCAACAATGGAAAAGAGGCTTAAGAAAATCTTACCTGCTCCAAATTCGATACTGAAAGCCATACCAGGATTTTCGACAAAAGTAAACTGTATTGCTCTCCCTACAACTTCTACTTTTTCTCCATAACCAAAACCTTGATAACTAAAACCAAGAATACTAAATCCCTTTATTAGGAATTTAGTTACTTGATCTAATACGATTAAGAAGAATGAGACTATAAGTAATAAAGTAGTTTGCTTTTTCATTATAATAGGTAAGTTAGAACTAAACGTTCCTTGCCTCTATTTTATCAATGCCATCAATAGGACATTCTTTTCTTATTTTAAAAGATGCAGAAAGAGTAGTAATTGGTACAGCAAGTAATCTTTGTTTTGCTATTAGTATACCACATACCCTACATACACCATAAGTTTTTTCATTTATTCTACTTAGGGCATCTTCTAACTTTTTAATATATTCATTTATTCTATGAATCTGAGCATAAGTCTTTTCTTTTTCTTGAGCTTCATTTCCTTGATCCCCCATGTGCATAGAGTAAATCATGCTTTCTTCGGCACTATCAGACTCATTTAGATCATCTATTCTATCTTTTAGCATAGATAATTCATCTAAGGCCTCATCTCTAGCTTCTACAATTACAGCTTTAAATTCTTCTAATTCTTCGTCAGAATAGCGAATATTTGGATCTCTAGGTGCAGGATTAGATTCATTATAATTTGCATAATCGTAATCTTTACTGACTTTTGTTTTCGTTTCTGTTTTCTTTGCCATATTTATATTCTCCAATGAGCAAAATCATTATTACCAAATAATAAAAGGCAATTATAAACCTTTACTATTTAAAAAACAAAATAATTTACTCACATTTATATTTTTTCTATATTTAACTTAAGTTTTAATTCATCTATTTCGACATCTTGACCTTCTGATAATACATCTAATGATGTAACTTCATCGGCAAGTGTTTCAGTTTTAATATAATCAAGCATGCTAGATATTGCATTATCAAATTCAGAATTAATAAGTGTAGTAATCTTGATTCTATCTGTTACTTCAAATCCTGAATCTTTACGAATGTTTTGTATTCTACTAACAAACTCTCTTGCGATACCTTCATTCTTTAATTCCAATGTTATTGTTGTATCTAATGCTACTGTGATATTTTTTTCATTAGCAACTAACCAACCTTCAATGTCTTCATTATATATCTCAACATCTTTATCATCTAATTTATATTCTATATCATCGATGTTTAATGTTATTGTACCTTCGTTAATTAATTGAGCGATTTCTTTATCGCCAAATTTCTTAACTTCTTGTGCAACTACATTAGTTTGTTTTCCATATTTAGCGCCAATACTTCTGAAATCAGGACGAACATTTCTTTTAATAATATCCGAGGCATTATCTGTCATATACTCAATTTCTTTTATGTTGAGTTCTTCTTTAATAATTGACGCCATTTGCTCAATATTTCTTCTGAAATTAGGAGTAAGAACCGGAATCAATATTTTTTGAAGAGGTTGACGAGTCTTTATTTGGGATTTCTCTCTTAAAGAACGAGCTAAATAGACGATTCTCTGAGCTACATCCATTCTCTCTTCAAGTAAAGTATCGATTGCATCTTCATTCACATCCATAAAGTCTGTCAAATGAATAGACAATGGTTCACTATCCTTTTTCAATCTTTGATACAAGTCTTCACTCAAGAATGGAGCAGCAGAAGCAGTAAGCTGTAAGATTCTTACAAAAACTCTTCTAAGTGTTTGATATGCTGATAACTTATCATTATCATTTTCACCTTTCCAAAATCTTCTTCTATTTCGACGGATATACCAATTTGAAAGTTCATTAATAGTAAATTCTTGAATTAATCTATGTGCTTTAGTAAGCTCATATTCATCCATTAATTTGATATACTCTTTGGCAATAGTGTTTGCACGAGATATAATCCACTTATCAATTTCTGGACGTTCATCCATTGGAACTTCTTCTTTATTGACGTCAAATTTATCGATATTTGCATAAAGTGAAAAGAAATTATAAGTCTGTGTTAATGATCTGAAAAAATCCGCAATAACTACTCTTGAAATTCCTTCAGAATCAAATTTAGTTGTGTTCCACGGTGGATTATTCACAAATAAGTACCATCTAACAGCATCAGCTCCTAAACGGTTCATTATTTCAAATGGGTCAACTGAATTGCCTAATCGCTTAGACATTTTGACACCATTTTTATCTAGAATTAACTCATTAACTACAATATTTTTATAAGCCGGTTTGTCAAATATAGCTGTGGCAATATTATGTAGTGTATAGAACCAACCTCGAGTCTGGTCTATTCCTTCAGCAATGAAATCCGCAGGAAAAGACTTATCAAATAATTCTTTGTTTTCAAATGGATAGTGCATTTGTGCAAAAGGCATAGAACCAGAATCGAACCAAGCATCTATTACTTCGTGAGTTCTACGATATTTATTACCATTTTTCTCGAAAACAACACTATCAACAAATGGTCTATGTAAGTCAATCTCTTGACCACAGTCATCTATTGAAATTAATGTCCCATCTTCTTTTTCGAATTTTCCTTGTTTCAAATCTTCTATAGAACCAACAGCAATAATATCTGTTTCATCATTTTCGTTTATCCAAAGAGGTAAAGGAGTACCCCAAAATCTATCTCTAGATAAAGACCAATCTTTAACGTCTTCAAGCCAATTTCCAAAACGACCTTCTCCTATCTCTTTTGGTTGCCAGTTGATTTCTTTGTTTAAAGCAATCATTCTTTCTTTGTAAGCTGGTGATTTGATAAACCAACTTTCACGAGCATAATACATGATTGGATTACCTGTACGCCAACAATGAGGATAATTATGTAGATAATCTTTTTGGGAGCGATAAATCTTACCTGCAACTTTTAATGCAATTACTACATCAGTCTCTACACCTACTTCTTTTCTATCTTCGTAATCAAAATCTTTTATTGCTCTTCCTGCAAAAGGGCCTAACTCTTCTGTTAAGTGACCACTAGGAGTTACAGGCTGAACAAAAGGTAAATTATACTCTAATGATAGTCTATAGTCATCTTCACCAAATGCTGGAGCTAAATGAACTATACCAGAACCATCTTCTGTAGAAACGAAATCACCTTCAATTATTGATAATGCGTTTGGGTGTTCATCTTCTTTTAAATCTAAATAAGGGAATATTTGTTCGTATTTAGTTCCTAATAATTCATTACCTTTGAAACTATCTATAATTTTGTATTCACCATCTAGTGTTTCTAATCGGTCTTTTGCTAAGATAATGTTATCTACTAAAACTTCTTCTTTTATTTTCCTAGTGTTTTTAACTAATACGTAGTCAATATTAACTCCAACGGCTAAAGCAACATTAGAGAATAAAGTCCACGGAGTAGTTGTCCAAACTAGAAGTTCAGCACCTTCTGTACTTTTGATTTTAGCATCTGTAACTTTAAGTTTAATATAGCAATTGTAATCTTTAACTTCTTTATAGCCTAATGATAACTCATGCGAGCTAAGAGGTGTTTCAATAGTAGGGGATTGTGGTACTACTTTGAATCCTTTAAAGATAAGCTCTTTATCAAATAATTGCTTTAACGCCCACCAAACAGATTCAATGTAATTGTTAGTACAAGTAATATAAGCAGTATCTAGATCAACCCAATAACCCATTCTTCTAGTAAGAGTTCGCCAACCTTCATCCATTTCTATATTCTTATAAACTAAATCTTTACAAGCTGCATTGAATTTAACAATACCAATAGTTTCAACTTCAGATTTATTGGCAATACCTAATTCTTTCTCAGCTTGAATCTCTACTGGTAACCCGTGAGTATCCCAACCTGCTTGTCTTCTTACAAAGTAACCTTGCATAGTTTTGTATCTGCAAACAGTATCTTTGATAGTTCTAGCCATCATGTGATGAATACCTGGCTTTCCATTTACAGTAGGTGGACCTTCATAAAATGTAAAGCTTTTGCTTTCAGATCTTAGATCCAATGATTTTTCAAATATTTTATTCTCTTCCCAAAACTTTAGAACACTTTCTTCTAATTCTGGATATGAGATATTGTTTGGCAATTCTTTGAACATATTTTTTATGTAATTATTTTTTTGAATAACTTGCAAAACTATATAATTATAGTAAAATAATCTAAATTTTGGGATAAGTATGAAATCAATCACCATTGACGGAAAACTATATGTTTCAGTTTGTAAGACTGATGAGTTGATTCCTGAAAAAGGGAAAAAGATTCAGTTCGAAGATGACATTGATATGGAAGTATCTATATTTAAAATTGCTAGTGAGTATTATTGTGTTTCTAATATTTGTCCTCATAAACACCAACCTGTTATATACAAAGGGATTATAAAGGATTGTACAGTGACTTGTCCAGCACATGGTTGGACTTATAATTTGAAAACTGGTGAGAATACTAATAAACACCAAGGTATAAAACAGTTAAAAAAATATGAGATATTTGAGAAAGATGGGGATATATATATAGAAAAACCTAAATTAGAAATCCCAAAATGGCGACAGTAACTTGATTTCTCAAATAGAAAAAGAAAAAATTATTGAAATTTGTGACAAAGAAAACTTTTCAAAAGTAAATTTCGCAAAGTATGAACTACTTCAATTTGAAATAGAAAATTATAAGGATTGGATTTCTAAAGGCTTCAGCGCTGATATGGAGTGGATGAAAAATTATCTTGATAAAAGATTAGATGTCAGACTAATTCAGGACAATACAAAATCCATTATAGTTCTTGCATATAACTACAATCAAACTACTTTACATGAAAAGGATGTTAATAAAATCTCAAGATATGCTTGGGGTGATGATTACCACAATTATATACCTAAAAAGCTAAAACGAATATGTAGTGAATTAAAAATTATTTACCCGAAAGAAGAGTTCAAATATTACGTAGATACTGGTGCAATACTTGAAAAACAATGGGGTATTAAATCTGGTTTAGGGTGGCAAGGAAAAAATAGTTTATTACTTAACAAAAAATTAGGTTCATACTTTTTTATTTCAATTATTTTCTCAACATTAGAAATAGAAAAAGATGAATTAGTAAAGGATTATTGTGGAAAATGTACCAAATGTATTGATGCTTGTCCGACTAATGCTATAATAGAAGATAAGATAATAGATTCAACTAAGTGTATATCATATTGGACAATAGAGTCTAAAGCTGAGAACTTCCCTAAAGAAATATCTGATAATCTGGAAGGTTGGGCATTTGGTTGTGATATTTGTCAGGAAGTATGTCCATGGAATAATCACAGAGTTCCTGTTCAAATTGAAGATTTTGTAAAGCCTAGGTTTGAAGAAACAGTATTTGAAAAAGAAACAATATTCAATTATTCTATTGATGAGTTTAGAGAGAGGTATATAAAAAGCCCAATAAAAAGACCTAAGATTCATGGAATAAAAAGAAATCTTTTGGAAGTAGAAAAGAGTACAAAATAGAACATTAATAAAAAGTATTTAAAATCGTCAAAAAGAAAATTAATATTTAAGAATAGGAGAAATAAGATTTGTCAACACATCATCAAGTAATAATAATAGGTTCTGGCCCAGCTGGTTTAACAGCTGCTCTATATGCATCAAGAGCAAACCTAGAAGTTGTAGTTTTCGAAGGAATGTTGCCAGGTGGCCAGTTAACTATAACTACTGAAGTAGAAAACTATCCTGGATTCGTGAATGGAATACAGGGTCCTGAAATGATGGATATACTTAGAAAACAAGCACAAAGATTTGGCACTCAATCAATCAATGAAACGGTAAACAAAGTCGATTTCTCTCAAAGACCATTTAAAATGACTACTGAGAAAGGTGATTATACTGCCGATGCAGTAATTATCTCTACTGGAGCAACTGCTAAATTACTTAATATACCTAGTGAGCAAACTTACTGGGGATCTGGAATCTCTGCTTGTGCTACATGCGATGGCTTTTTCTTCAATGGAGAGAAAAACTTATTCATAATTGGTGGGGGAGATACGGCTATGGAAGAAGCTTTATTCCTAACTAAATATGGGCAGAAAGTTACGATAGTAAATAGAAGTGAGAATTATAGAGCATCTAGAATTATGCTTGAAAGAGCAAGAAATCATCCAAAAATTGAGTTCATAGAAAACGTTGTTGTAGATGAATATATTGGTGAGACTAATAACGGTATTAAAAAACTAACTGGACTTAACTTAAAAGATTTAAATACTGGTGAAGTTATCTTCCACGAGGGAGGAGGAGCATTTATAGCTATAGGTCACAAACCTAATACTGATATTTTCGAAGGGATTATAGATATGAATGAAGTTGGTTATATAGAAACTAAAGGGAAATCAACTTATACTAATATAGAAGGTATTTTTGCTTGTGGCGATGCACAAGATCACGTTTACAGACAAGCAGTAACAGCTGCTGGTACTGGATGTATGGCAGCTATAGATGCTGAAAGATGGCTTGCTGAACAAGAATAGTTTGATTTTAAAGTTAGATAGAAGCTAGTATAATTTGAATATTAGTTTCTATCTAGTTCAA